>JAGQYY010000030.1:0-13488 GCA_020435825.1 Aequorivita sp. | reverse complement strand
GGCATCCATATATTCTATGCCAGTGCCATATTCTATATGGTTGGGTTTAATTTTTGAAAGAATTGCCACCCCGCTGTAGCCCTTTTTCACCGCGCTGTACCAATAGTGATAGGGGTAACCTGCTTTTTCAATTTCCTCAATTTCAACTTGGTCAAAATTGGCTTTGGTTTCCTGAAGGCAAACAACATCAGGGCTTGCAGCTTTCAACCAGTCTATAAAACCTTTGCGCATTGCGGCGCGAATTCCGTTTACGTTGTATGAAATAATTTTCATTGTAAGAAGCATTTGTTAAAGGCTACTAAGTTAATTAACATTGTATTTTTACACAGCCCACGTCCATAAAGATTTTCATAATATATTCACAAAATATAAAACGCCACATTCAGTTATATTGATAATGAAGTTTTATCTGTTAGTTTCCTTCCTTTTTATTGTGGCCATCGGCCATGCGCAGGATATTTCTTCAAATTATAAAGAGAAGAAAGTTGCGCTAAAGGACACTGTGGTTATAGATAGTTCTGGCATTAATCCGAAGCGGTTCGCTATTCTAGATAAAGATGGAAATTCTCCAAATCCTTTCAGCTATAGAATTGACTTTAAAAAAGGAGTTATTGTTTTTTCCGAAGAATTACAGCAACAGCAGGATTCGCTTATTGTTCAATATTTACAATACCCAGATTTTTTAACGCGAGAATATTTCGCCCTTGACCCGAAAATTATAGTAGAGAATACAGGCCAAATTGAAAAACTTTATTCACTGCAAGAAAGCACTAACCAAAGTACTTTTAAGCCATTTGATGGTTTGAACACTTCGGGAAGTATTTCGCGGGGCATTACTATTGGTAACAATCAAAATGCGGTAGTGAACAGTGAACTTGACCTTCAGATTACAGGAAAATTGAGTGAAAAGGTTTCTATTCGGGCTTCTATTCAAGATGCTAATATTCCGACTCAGGAAGGCGGTTATTCGCAAAGTTTGAATGAGTTTGACCAAATTTTCATTGAACTTTTCGGCGAAAACTGGAACATTCGCGCAGGTGATGTTGATCTTCAAAACAACAATAGTTCTTTTGGAAGATTCACAAAAAAGGTACAGGGAATTTCCCTTGGCGGAACTTTTAATAACGAAGACGGCTCAAAAATTTCAGCCTTTGCATCTGGCGCTTTAGTGCGGGGCGTTTTTTCAAAAAGTGAATTTATTGGTCAGGAAGGAAACCAGGGGCCCTACAAATTGGTCGGTCCCAATGGAGAACTTTATATTTTGGTAGTTTCAGGTAGCGAAAGGGTTTATGTAAATGGTTTGCTATTGAAACGTGGCGAAAATGAAGATTACGTAATCGATTACAACGCTGGCGAACTGAAATTCAATCCAACATACCCAATAACCAGCAACATGCGTATTTCAGTGGAATATCAATATACCGATAGAAGCTACACTCGTTTTATAGGCTACGGCGGAGGAAATTACACAAGCGATAATCTTGATTTGGGCGTATATGTTTATTCGGAAAATGATGCCAAAAACCAACCCTTGCAACAAAATCTTACCGAAGAACAAGTTGCAATCTTAAAAGCTGCAGGAGATGACAAGGATTTGATGACTGCACCATCGGCAGTGCCAGATACGTATTCCGAAAACAAAATTCTTTATAAAAAGGAAATCATAAATGGCGAAGAAGTCTTCGTGTTTTCAAATAATCCTGAGGATGAACTTTTCAGTGTTCGGTTTTCGCTTGTGGGAAATAATAATGGTGATTATGTAATTAGCGACAACACCGCGATCAGCCGTATTTTTGAATATATAGCTCCTGTTAATGGAGTGCCACAAGGAAATTATGCCCCAGTAATTCGTTTGAACGCTCCAATAAAATTACAAGTTGGAGGCCTAAATGGAAGTTTCCATCCTTCGGAAAAAACCAAAATAGATTTTGAAGTAGCTGGAAGCCAAAATGATCTTAATCTTTTCAGTGATATTGATGACGGCAACAACGATGGTTTTGCAGGAAGATTGACATTCAAACAGCGTGTTTTAACAACGGCTGATACTTTGAAAGTGGATGCTTTTGGCTCGTTGGATTTTGTTCAAAAAGATTTTAGGACCATTGAAAGGCTTTATAATATTGAATTCAACCGCGATTGGAACCTTATCAATCCCATGGGAAACCAAAGTTTTGTAATTTCTGGAGTTGCCGTTTCGCATCCAAAGATTGGCGGGGGGCGTTATGAATTCCAAAATTTAAATTACTCTGAAAATTTCAATGGAACACGACACGTGATCGCTTCTGATTTAAAATTGAAAAAACTAAGATTACTTACCTATGGAAGCTATTTGAACAGTAAGGCAGATTCCATTTCCTCTAAATTCTTCAGGCTGAACAACACAACCACTTATTCTTTTAACAAAGCTTGGGTTGGAGGGAAAGTGGCTTTGGAGGACAATCAAATAAAAGATGTTTCGCGAGATAGTATTTCACCCATAAGTCAAAAATTCAGCGCTTTTGAAGTTTTTTCCGGCATTGGCGATAGTACCAATGTTTTTGTTGAGGTCGGTTATCAGTTTCGGGTGAATGATAGCGTTCGTAAAAATATGCTTCAAAAAGTGAATTCATCCAATACGTATTATTTAAAATCGAAACTTATTAATACTGAAAACACACAGCTTTCGGCTTTTGCGAATTACAGGGCCTTGAAATATGAACCCAATACAGGTACTGGTTTTGATCCTAACGATTCGCTCCCCGTAGCCATAGACAAGCGTGAAACGGAACGTTCACTAAATTCTCGAATTTTGTATAATCAGTCGTTTTTTGATGGTGGCGTTCGCTGGAATACAGCTTTGGAAGCTAACAATGGAGTGGTTCCGCAACAGGAATTCACTTATGTAAAAACTGAACCGGGACAAGGGGTTTACACTTGGATAGATTATAACAACAACGGAATTCAGGAATTAGAAGAGTTTGAAGTAGCGCAGTTTCAGGACCAGGCAGAGTACATTCGGGTTTTGCTTCCCAATCAGATATTCATAAAGATTAGGCAGAACAAGTTTAGTCAGATTCTCACTTTGAATCCTCAAAATTGGTCTAATAAGGAAGGTTTTAAAAAGGTGCTTTCACATTTTTACAACCAAACCTCCTATGTCTTGGATCGAAAAGTGAAACGAAAAAACGATGGATTCAACATAAATCCGTTTCAAGATGGTGGAGATGATCAATTGGGGTTGACGCTGAATTTTAGGAATGCTTTGTTTTTTAATCGCGGAAAGCAACATTTTACCACTAGCTATACTTTCATTTCTACTTCGGCAGATAATCTACTCGCTGTAGGATTACAACGCAATAATTTGAAAAGTCACCAATTTAATTTCAACCATAAATTTTGGGAAAATTGGGTCATGAATTTAAAAGGTGCAACGGGCAGTAATGAGAGCCTTTCAGAGAATTTTGCAAACAGAAATTATCTTTTGGACTCGTATGAATTTAATCCAAAAATTTCATATCTATTCAGTCAACAGGCAAGATTTGACGTGTTTTATGAATTTGCAAATCAAGATAATCAATTAGGTGATATGGAAAAACTGAATCAACAAACGGTTGGTTTTTCATTCGCTTATACCAATGCTGAAAAAATTTCACTCAACGGCGAGTTTAATTATATCGATAATAAATTTGAAGGAAGTCCTTTTTCACCTGTGGCCTATCAAATGCTGGAAGGCTTGCAACCCGGCACCAACTTTACGTGGCGTTTGCTTTTTCAAAAAAGAATAACCAAATATTTGGATGCCAATCTTTCCTATTTTGGAAGAAAAAGCGAGACAACAAAAACAGTGCATACTGGTAGTATTCAGTTGCGGGCATACTTTTAAATTTTGTATCTTCATACTTCATTTAAAAAAATAAAAAATGTTTTTAAAAACAGGATTTGCAATATTTGCAATATTAATTCTTTCTTGTGGCACCACAGAAAAGCAAACCCAAACTACCTCCACTTCTGAAACCACTACAAATACTGAAACTGTAGATTCAATAAGAATGATGGGGGAAGGTTATTCGTTAGGAACTATTGTATATTCTGATAAAGAAGGCGATTGTCCATACACAATACAAATGACGGACGATAAGATGGAATTTTATTATCTGGATCCCATCAATTTGGAAGAGACCTTCAAGATAGACGGACAAAAAGTGTGGATAAAATTTAATGGCCTGCGAAGAATGAATCGTTGTGATAAAGCAGCCCCGGTACAATTAGTTGACATAAAAAAAGGAGGATAAATTAATATCCTCCCTTTCAAAATATAGAATTAACCACTTAAAATTTTTAGGAAAGCCAGTTTTTGTATGAAATGGTTTCCTTCATTTTTTCTGAAATTTCTTCAATCTTAATACGCTCCTGCTCCATGGTGTCGCGATAACGTATTGTTACGGTATTGTCTTCAATAGTTTGATGGTCCACGGTGATGCAGAACGGCGTTCCGGCTGCATCAGCACGGCGATAGCGTCTTCCCACTGCATCTTTTTCGTCATAAATTACGTTATAATCCCACTGAAGATCATCAATTATTTTTTGAGCTATTTCTGGCAGGCCGTCTCTTTTAATCAACGGAAGTACTGCTGCTTTTACGGGCGCTAAAATAGCAGGAATCTTCAAAACAGTTCTTACGCTGCCATCTTCCAAAGTTTCATCTTGAAGCGAGTTGCTCAAAACGGCAAGGAACATTCTGTCTAAACCGATGGAGGTTTCAACAACATACGGTACATAACTATCGTTGAGCTCGGGATCGAAAAACTGTAGTTTTTTTCCAGAGAATTTTTCGTGTGCCTTTAAATCGAAATCGGTTCGGGAATGGATTCCTTCCAGTTCCTTAAAACCGAATGGAAAATTAAATTCAATATCTGCTGCGGCATTGGCGTAATGCGCTAACTTTTCGTGGTCGTGAAAACGGTAATTTTCTTCTCCCATTCCAAGAGAAAGATGCCATTTTAATCGTGTTTCCTTCCAGTACTCGTACCATTTCAATTCTTCGCCCGGGCGAACAAAAAATTGCATTTCCATCTGCTCAAACTCACGCATACGGAAGATAAACTGTCGCGCAACAATTTCATTACGGAAGGCCTTTCCAGTTTGGGCAATTCCAAAAGGAATTTTCATCCTTCCGCTTTTTTGAACGTTCAAAAAGTTTACGAAGATACCTTGGGCGGTTTCTGGACGAAGATAAAGATCCATCGCGCTTTCTGCGGAAGCACCTAATTTAGTTCCAAACATTAAGTTGAACTGTCGCACTTCGGTCCAGTTTTTGGATCCGGTTTCTGGATCGGCAATGCCCAATTCTTCGATCAAAGCTTTCACGTCTGCCAAATCTTCCTTTTCTAAGGAACGCGCCATGCGTTCCAAAACGCTTCGCTGTTCTTCTAGATAGCGAACAACGCGTGGATTGGTAGTTACAAATTGTTCTTCATCAAAGCTATCACCGAAAGGGGCGTTTGCTTTTTCTATTTCCTTTTGTGCTTTTTGGTTTAGCTTTTCGGCATAGTCTTCAATAAGCACATCGGCACGATAGCGTTTTTTGGAATCTTTATTATCTATCAATGGGTCGTTGAAGGCATCAACGTGACCGGAAGCCTTCCAAGTAGTAGGGTGCATTAAAATTGCGGAATCTATGCCTACAATATTTTGGTGCATATACACCATGCTTCGCCACCAGTATTCGCGAATGTTTTTCTTTAGTTCTACGCCATTTTGGGCATAATCATAAACAGCGCTGAGGCCATCATAGATTTCGCTGGATGCAAAAATATAACCGTACTCCTTTGCGTGGGAGACTACTTTCTTAAATTGATCGTCATTGTTTGTCATAGCGCAAAAGTAAAAAACCACCGTGAACATTTCACGGTGGTTTTATATATTTTTTAAAAATTAAAACTTAGTTGAGTTGCATTGTGGTTGTGGCTATTTGATGCCCTCCATCAAAGAGATTGATGGTGTAATTGCCTTCAATGAGATCGGACTCTGCTGCGTTTACGAGCATGCATACATCCAGTTCTTCGTTTTCATAAAAAACATTTGTTGAAGCGCTATAATTAAGATTTTTATCTTCAAATTGTTTCACAGTGTTATCACCCATCATTTTGTTTTTTGGGTTTATAACCTGTACGTAAAGAATTCTATCACCTTTTTGGGCAATAGCATTTGGAGTCAGTGTAAAACAAGCTCTAATTTTATCAGCACGGCTTGCGCGTTTTGTATCTACAACCTTTCCATTATTTCTGATAATAACGGCTTCTCCACGTAAATCTGTAGCTTTAACAATAGAACCTTTTTTGATGGTTTCAGTCATCGCCATATTTTCTTGACTTACGGAATCAACCACCATTCGCGTGTTGGAAAGCTCTGTTGAAGTACTATCGCGTTCCATAGCAAGTTGTTTGTTGGCTGCAATCAAGCTGTCTGCACGTTTAAAAAGCAGTGTGCGCTCTTGTTTTAGTCTGTTTACTTCAGCTTTATATCTTTCAATCAAGCCAATATTCGCTTTTGCATCTTTTACTGAATCCAAAAGAACCGTAATTCTTTCTCTGGCAGCGAGCAAATCTTTGTCTTTAAGTTCATTATCCTTTATTACTTCGTCATAATTAGCAATCAATCCTTCCAATTCCTGCTCAATATCTGCTTTTTGCGTTTCAAGATTTGAAATCGTAGATTTATTGTCGTTGAACAATGTTACGGTATAAACCGCCAAGGCAATAAGCAACACAGAAAGAACCCCAATAAGGATCTTAAATTTGCCACTGTTGTTTTCGTTTTCAGTACTCATAATTAATAAGTTAAGTTAAGTTTAGTTGGTAAAAGTAGTTAGGTATTTCTTTAACAAACGTTTACAAAATGGTAAAAATTCTTAAAATATGTTAAATCTGCTTTTCCCAAAGGTTTGTGTTGGCTGTAAGAAGCAACTTCTTAAGGGAGAAACGGTGCTTTGTATGGATTGTATTCATTCACTCCCGATCGCTTCTTTTCATAAAACGGGGAGTGAAATGTTGCAGGATAAATTCTATGGAAGATTTTTGGTGAAAAACGCAACGGCGCTAATTTATTTTCAGAAAAGAGGATTGACACAGGAATTACTACACAATTTAAAATATCGTAGGAAAAAGGAAATAAGCTCATTTTTCGGGAAATGGCTTGGAGCGGAACTGGCAGAAAACAATCATTATAGAGAAGTTGAAATGGTAATTCCCGTTCCTTTGCATAAACAAAAACTTAAAAAGCGCGGCTTTAACCAAGTGGAAGGATTCGGAAAGGAAATTGCATTGGCGTTAAATGTTCCATATAGAGATGATATATTGATAAAAATTTCCAAAAATAGATCGCAAGCTTTTAAAACGAGGATACTCCGTTTTGAGGCCGAAGAATTATTTTCTGCTCAGCATTTGGACGAAATTAAAAACAAACATGTTTTATTAGTGGACGATATTATTACCACCGGCGCAACGCTGGAAAAATGTGCATTGCAGTTATTGAAAGGCGACAATGTAAAGATTAGTGTTGCCACGATAGCAACAACCTAAAGTAATTTGGAAATAGTAATTGGTTATTGTTTATTTTTGGAAAATTAAATTCAACGCCTGCCTAAATTTTAAAAATTTTCAGTGAAACACCGCCTCCTTTATATACCCATCGCATTTCTGTTTATACTTTCTTTTGTTGATTGCGCAAAAAAAGGAACGCCTTCTGGTGGACCAAGGGATACCATTCCGCCAATAATTGTGAGAAGCAGCCCCGAAAACTATAGTACAAATTTTACAGGAGATGAAATTGAAATCCGTTTTGACGAATATATCAAGCTGAAAGATTTAACTAAGGAGCTCATCATTTCACCTCCGATGAAATATACACCTATCATTACACCGCTCAATACTTCAAAAACGCTGAAAATAAAATTGATAGACACATTAAAACCAAACACAACCTATTCCTTCAACTTTGGAAAGAGTATTGTGGACAATAATGAAGGGAACCAGTTTGAGTATTTTAAATACATTTTTTCCACAGGGAGTTATATCGATAGCTTAAAACTTTCCGGAAAAGTGAAGGATGCACAGCTTATTGCGCCAGAAATTCCTACAACCGTAATGCTTTATGAAGCAGGCGAAACTTTTAACGATTCCTTGGTTTTTACTGAAAAGCCTACATATATAACAGTTACAAAAGACAGTACAGGCACATTTGAACTGACCAATTTAAAGGAAGGGAACTATTTATTGCTCGCTTTAAAAGAAAAAAATAACGATTACACTTTTCAGCCGAAAAACGATAAAATAGGGTTCGTAAAACAATTGATTACCTTACCCACAGATTCATCATACACGCTTACGCTTTTCAAAGAAATTTCAGATTACAAACTGGCACGGCCAAGCCAAGTAGGTAAAAACCACATTGTTTTTGGCTATGAAGGTCGTGCAGACAGTTTAGATATTGAATTGCTTTCAGAAAAACCAGAAGATTATATCTCAACGGTTTTTAAAGACGAAAAGACAGACACACTTCATTATTGGTTTAAACCAGCTGTTGAAACCGATTCCTTAATTTTTAAAGTCACGAACCGAAATGAAATTGACACAACTACGATTCGAATGCGTGAACTTTATAAAGATTCACTGAAAATTTCGGCAGTAAAAACGGGTGTTTTAAAATTGAAGGATACCTTTAAATTGCGTGCTAATACGCCCTTGGTTTCTTTTGATGCTGAAAAATTTCAAGTAATGGCTAAAGATTCATCTTTGGTGGAAACTACAATTAGATTGAACAAAGAATACAATTGGGCCGAAGTTTTTTTCCCTAAAAAAGAAGAAGAAAGCTATTCCATAGAACTCTTGCCTGGAGCATTTACAGACTTTTTTGAAAAGACCAACGACACGCTTAAATATAGTTTAAACACACGGCTTGCTTCAGACTATGGAACGCTGACTCTCACTTTAATAAATGTAAATCGGTTTCCTGTTATAGTGCAAATATTGGATAGCAAGTATAATATTGTTACTGAAGCATATTTAACCGAAAATAAAAAAATTTTCTTCGACGAACTTTCTCCTGATAAATATTTCCTGAGAATTATTTATGACGATAACCAAAATGGAAGGTGGGATACAGGAAGTTTTCTAAACAGAATGGAGCCTGAAAAAATAGTTTATTACCCGACACAAATTGAAGTTAGGGCTAACTGGAGTTTGAATGAAACATTTACGTTAAAGTAAAAGAATCGCGATCGTTTAAAAACTGAAGGTGTTTTCGGTTGCTTTCAATGTGTTCTTTTTCCAAAACAATTGTTTCGGTAAATTCAGTTTCAAAATCAGCTGTTGAAATCTGCTTCCCAAGAACATCATAAACTACGGAGTGGCCTATATATTCGTGGTCATTGCCATCAAAACCTACGCGGTTCACGCCAACGCAGTACGCCATATTTTCAATTGCACGTGCACGAAGTAAAGTATCCCAAGCAATGGTGCGAACTTTGGGCCAGTTTGCTGCATAAATCAATACATCGTAGTCTTCCGTGTTTCTTGCCCAAACTGGAAAACGCAAATCATAACAAACCAAAGGGCATATTCTCCAATCTTTATAATTTACAATCAATCGCTCTTTTCCGGCGGAATAGGTTTCGTTTTCCTTTGCTAAAGTGAAGGTGTGTTTTTTGTCATATTTCTGAAAACTTCCGTTGGGAAAAACAAAAAATAGACGGTTGTAAAATTTGTCATTTTCAGAAATAATAACGCTTCCCATTATGGCACAATTTTTTTTCTGTGCTTCGGAAATCATCCATTGCAAAGTTTCGCCATTGTTTTCTTCAGCGAGATTTTTCGCATTCATTGAAAAACCTGTCGTGAACATTTCTGGAAGGATTATTAAATCGGTTTCACCTTCAATATTTTGAATTTTCCCAGAAAACATGACACGGTTGGCCTCGGCATTTTCCCAATGCAATTCACTTTGAATAATTGTTATTTTTAGTTTTTCGTTCAAACGTCTTTTTTCTTTTCAAGCAGTTCTACCATTTCTCGGTTTCCCTGCATTTTTGCATGGTCTGCAGCCATCAATCCCCTGTCGTCTTTTATGGAATTATCCGCGTCTTTATCCAAAAGCAATTGCGCAATACCTTTTCGCCCAAAGGTTGTGGCAAAAATTAAAGCGGTGGCGCCATTAAAGTTTTGCATGTTAGGGTTGGCACCATGTTCCAGCAATAATTTAACAAGATTATCAAAACCTTTAAAACAAACGCCCATCAAAGCTGTATTCCCAGAGGCGTCCTGTGCATCAACATTTTGGGGGTGTTTTAAAATAATTTCAGAAACATCATAAAGACCGTAATAGGTAGCAAGCAACAATGGCGTGGATCCACGTGCATCTTTGGTACACACCAACTCAGGACTCCCTTCCAAAAGTTTTTCAACTTCTGATAAATTTTCCTGACGTATGGCGTTAAAAAGTTGTTCCTTCATTTGTTATAAAAGTAAAAAAACAGAGCCACATATCTTGCAACTCTGTTTCATTTATAAAATAGTTCACATTTGGCTTATTTTAAATCGAAACGGTCCAAATCCATGACTTTACTCCAAGCTTTCACAAAATCTTTCACAAATTTCTCTTTGGAATCTTCGCTGGCATATACCTCAGCTATTGCACGAAGTTCTGAGTTGGACCCAAAAATCAAATCTGCTCGTGTACCGGTCCATTTAAATGTGTCCGAAGCTCTGTGACGCCCCTCAAAAATGCGGTCGTCGTCGCCAATGGCTTTCCAGGTTGTTCCCAGATCAAGAAGATTTACAAAGAAATCATTGGTCAATGTTTCAGGTTTATCGGTAAAGACACCATGGCTGGAACCATCCCAATTTGTATCCAAAACCCGCATTCCGCCAACTAAAACTGTCATTTCGGGAACGGTGAGCGTAAGAAGTTGTGATTTGTCAACCAATAATTCCTCAAAAGACGCATGTTGATTGGGCTTCAAATAATTTCTGAAGCCATCAGCGGCAGGCTCTAAATGTTTAAAGGAGTCCACTTCGGTCTGCTCTAGCGAGGAGTCACCTCTTCCCGGGGTAAATGGTACAGATATATTTTGTCCAGCAGCTCTGGCAGCTTTTTCAATAGCGGCACAACCCCCAAGAACGATTAAATCTGCCATGGAAACCTGTTTGTCTCCAGTTTGATTTGAATTAAAATCCTTTTGAATTGTTTCAAGCTTATCCAAAACTTTTGACAATTGTTGCGGATTGTTTACTTCCCAGTTTTTTTGCGGCTCCAAACGGATTCTTCCCCCATTTGCACCACCACGCATATCGGAACCTCTGTAAGTGGAAGCCGAAGCCCAAGCGGTAGTAACCAATTCAGAAATTGATAAACCGGTATCAAGTATTCTTCCTTTTAATGAGGCAATATCCTTTTCGTTAATTAAAGTGTGATTAACAGCGGGAATAGGGTCTTGCCAAAGCAACTCTTCTTTTGGTACTTCTGGACCTAAATATCGGGAGACTGGTCCCATATCTCTATGCAATAATTTAAACCAAGCTCGGGCAAAGGCATCCTCAAATTCAGCTGGATTATTGCGGAAATGTTTTGAAATCTTTAAATAGGCAGGATCTGTTTTTAAAGCTATATCTGCTGTGGTCATCATTAAATCCTGGGTTTTTGAGGGATCATGAGCCATTGGAGCTTTACTTGCATTTGAAGCCGATGTCGGTTTCCACTGATGGGCACCTGCAGGACTTTTGGTACGTTCCCATTCATAATCGAGTAACACCCTAAAATAATCGTGGTCCCATCTATTGGGCACGGGTGTCCAGGCACCTTCCAGACCGCTGGTAATGGTATCGTCGCCAAAACCGGATTTGTAACTATTTATCCAACCTTTACTTTGCGCTTCAATGCTTGCGCCAGCAGGTTCGGCAGCTACGTACTTTTCGGGATCGGCTGCTCCGTGTGCTTTTCCAAAGGTATGGCCGCCGGCAATCAAGGCTACGGTTTCATAATCGTCCATCGCCATTCTTCCAAAGGTTTCGCGAATGTCGTGTGCTGAGCCCAATGGATCGGGTACTCCGTTCGGCCCTTCCGGATTTACATAAATCAATCCCATATGTGCCGCTGCCAAGGGTTTTTCCAGATGGCCTTCTTCATAACGTTTGTCGTTGCCCAGCCAGGTTGTTTCGGAACCCCAATATACATCCTGTTCGGGTTCCCAAACGTCTTCACGTCCTGCGGCAAAACCAAAAGTTTTAAAGCCCATAGACTCTAAAGCAACATTTCCTGTAAGAAGCAATAGATCTGCCCAAGATATTTTGTTGCCATATTTTTGCTTTATCGGCCAAAGCAACAAACGTGCTTTGTCAAGATTACCATTATCGGGCCAGCTGTTTAAAGGCGCAAAACGTTGGTTTGCGGTGTTTCCGCCACCGCGGCCATCGGTTACTCGATAGGTGCCTGCACTATGCCACGCCATTCTAATAAAAAGCCCGCCGTAGTGGCCGTAATCTGCCGGCCACCAATCCTGCGAGTCGGTCATTAATTTTGCAAGGTCTTTTTTAAGGGCGTTATAATCTAACTTTTTAAATTCTTTTTTATAGTCAAAACCATTCCCCATGGGGTTTGATTTGGTGTCTTGCTGGCGGAGCACATTCAGCCTTAAACTATTGGGCCACCAATCACTGTTTTTGGTTCCGCCGCCGGCAGCTTGATATTGGGCATTCCCAAAATAGGGACACTGCGTAGCGCTGTCATTAATTTCCCAAGCGTCGTTCGTGTTGTCACTGGGTTTTTTCCCTTTGTGATAGTTTTTATCGTTGTTATTTTCCATGGTAGAAGAATTTTGAAGTGTGTCTTACGAAAATAACAATTAAATATGCTGAAACATTAAAAATCAATCGGTTGTTTTAATCTTTAGATTGATAAAATTTATTGCTTGAAAGGAATTCAATAATTTTTATAAATTATAACTGTTGAAGAATTTTAGCAGCTTGAGCTAAAGTTTCATCTGTTTTAGCAAAACACACGCGGATTTGCTTAAAATTTTTTCTGCCTTCGTTGAATACGGAAGTTGGAATGGTCGCAATTTTGTGTTCTTTCGTTAGCCTTTCCGCAAAAGCGATATCGTTTTCATTTGAAATTTCTGAAAAATCCAGCATTTGGAAATACGTGCCTTTTGAAGGAATGATCTTAAAGCTGGAGCCCTTCATTAAATGAAGGAAAAAATCACGCTTTTGCTGATAGAAACTGGAAAGTTTTAGATAGTGGCTTTCATCTTTTAAATAGGTTGCCATCGCTTTTTGAATGGGGTGGTTTACGCAGAAAACTACAAACTGATGTACCTTTTGAAATTCTTTCATCAGTTTTTCCGGCGCGGCGCAATAACCCATTTTCCAACCCGTATTGTGAAACGTTTTTCCAAAGGAAGCCGTCACGAAACTTCGCTCTGCCAAGGCTTCAAATTTCGATGCGCTTTGATGCACG
>JAGQYY010000002.1:66190-107184 GCA_020435825.1 Aequorivita sp. | reverse complement strand
AAGCCGCTTTGCGCCTTGTCATTTTTAAGAAAAAAATCTAAAATTCGGGATTAACTCCGTTGATCCCTTTAAACCGCTTCCTGCAAATAACTTCTTCAAGCCGCTTTGCGCCTTGTCAGTTTTAGGAACAAAAAAAGAACTTAAGCAAGCTTGCTCTTTTTTTGTTCTTAAAACTGTCACAAAGTGTTCTTTGATCGCGGAGAGACAGGGATTCGAACCCTGGCGACAGTTACCCGTCGACAGATTAGCAATCTGCTCCGTTACCACTCCGGCACCTCTCCAGTTTTTTATGAACGTATCATCCTAAAATGCGGTTGCAAATGTAACTTTATAAATGCTATAACGCAACAAAAATTTTACGTTTTTTTCATAAATTTTAAGTACTCTCTTTTTGAGCATATTACGATTATAAAAAAATTTAAAAAGTAATTATTCAGGATACTCAACCCTTAAGTGGTAAATATTGTTCAATTTCTTTTTTAAAACTTTCTTTATCATTTCAATTTCCTTAAAAGTAATGTTCGCGTTCAAAAACTGTCCCTGTGCCATTTGATTGTTGATTATCTTTTCAACAAACTCATCTATTATTGTGGAGGATGGCTCTTTTAAACTTTTGCTTGCAGCCTCTACACTATCTGCCATCATCAAAATCGCGGTCTCTTTTGAAAAGGGAATCGGTCCGGGATATATAAAATCTTCCTTATTAGCCTCTCCTTGTTGTTCCCGCTCTTTTTTATAAAAATAATAGACCAAACTTGTTCCATGGTGGGTTCTGATAAAATCAATGACCCGATCGGGCAAATTATTCTTTCTGGCTATTTCTATTCCTTTTATTACGTGATCAATAATAATTTGGGCACTTTCCTTTGGGTCAAGTTCATTATGCGAATTAATTGAGTTAGCTTGGTTTTCAGTAAACATAGTTGGGTTTAACATTTTTCCTATATCGTGATAAAGTGCACCCACGCGAACCAACATACTATTAGCCCCAATTTCGTTAGCAGAAGCTTCTGCTAAATTTGCTACGTTCAACGAATGGTGAAAAGTCCCCGGAGCTTTGTTTGATAGTTCTTTCAATAACTTTGAATTTGTATCGCTCAATTCCAGCAGCGAAACGTCCGAAACCAATCCAAAGATTTTTTCATAAAAATAAATCAGCGGATGGGCAAAAAGGGTTGCCAAACCGCAAAGTATAAAATATCCGAAATTTTCCCATTGCAGTGTCTGTATATTTCCTTCCTGAATCACAAAAAAAGCAAAGTATCCCAGAATATATATGAGCGTTATCTGTCCCACAGATATAAACAAGTTTGCTCTTTTATATAATTCTGATACGGTAAGAATGGTTACAATCCCTGCTATAAACTGAAGAAACATATATTCAAAACTGTTCGGGACAATAAACCCAAGCAATAGAATGGTTAAAACGTGAACAAATAAACCAACACGTGGGTCAAAAAAGGCTTTTAGTATAAGTGGCAAAATACATATTGGCACCACATATACATAATCGGAATGAACCTTCAGCACAAGTGTAGTTAGGAAAACCATCAAAAATATATTGAAAAATATAAAGGTTACCTTTGTGTTGTTGCTATATATATATGGTCTATAATTTTTCAAAAAGAGGAAAAGCATTAAAAACACTAAGGACACTAACAAAGAGTATCCAACCAAAAGCCAGAGATAGTTATTTTTACTCCAAATCTGACTTTGAAACTCAGCTTTCAACGATTCTAGGATTTGAAACTTATCGCCTTCAACCACTTCGCCTTTTGCGATAATACGTCCTCCTTTTTCAATGATTCCACGATTTGGGTTAAGTGCTTTTATTTCAGCGTCTATAGATGCCTCAGTAAGCTTTGAATTCAACTTTACGTTTGGCTCAAAAACCTCATTCATAATATTGTAAAGGAGTACCTGGACATCTTCAACATTATTCTTCTCAACGAACTCCCGGACCTTTTTGTTCAGATTCTCTTTTTTGAATAATTGTGAATAGTTGCGTTCTTCTATCTCTTTCCCTTTTTTAAGGTAAATTAACCTATCATTGTCATAATTGTGAATCTCGTCAGTAACTCCATTTTTATATACATCAGAAATAAAAACATTAGCTAATCGCTCAACCGTTTTTTCAGGAGTTTTAAAAAGGCTGTCAATATATTTGGCTTCAAGATTATTGTTGAAATTTTCGATAACATTCGCCTCTACACCACTATCATATTCAAAATATGGAATGGCGTTGGCTCGAATTTCTTCCCGCTCTTTCTTGAGTGTATCTTCATTTTTCTTTATAGTGAAACTGAAAGGTGCATACAGGTTTTCGTACTGCCAAGGTTTTCCTTTCTGGAAATTGTATTTAAACTGACCGCCTTTCGGCAATAGGTAAATTACTAAAAGCGTAGAAGTTATGAAAAGAAAAACCTTATAAATAAGGGATTGTTTTTTGGCGAACAAAGAAAAAAAGTTCTTCATAAAATTATTACTTAAAGTAAAGGTATAAATAAGGAACGAGTTATCCCAAAACCAATACTTGCAAAGATTGATTTTTAAGATGGAAATCCGTAATTTCGCAGTCCTTATTTCAAATATATAAAACAGTAGCATGAGCAATAAAGTAGTTATCGTATCCGCAGCCCGAACCCCAATAGGAAGTTTTATGGGAAGTCTTTCTTCATTAACCGCAACCCAATTGGGTTCCGCAGCAATTAAAGGCGCGATGGAAAAAATAAATCTTGACCCATCTCTGGTTCAGGAAGTTTTTATGGGAAATGTGGTACAAGCCGGTGTGGGCCAAGCTCCCGCAAGACAAGCTGCTTTAGGAGCTGGACTATCTAACTCAGTTCCTGCTACAACAGTTAATAAAGTTTGCGCATCTGGAATGAAAGCCGTTATGCATGCCGCTCAAACCATCGCACTTGGCGATGCAGATGTTGTTGTTGCCGGTGGAATGGAAAGCATGAGCAATATTCCTCATTATGTGCACATGCGCAACGGAACAAAATTTGGCCCAGCTACTTTGACAGATGGAATGCAAAAAGATGGTTTGGTTGATGCTTATGACCACAATGCAATGGGAACTTGCGCCGATCTTTGTGCCGCTGAATATAATTTTTCCAGGGAAGACCAAGATGCCTTCGCAATAAAGTCATACGAACGCTCAGCAAAAGCTTGGGCAGATGGAAAATTCAAGGATGAAGTTGTTCCCGTTGAAGTACCACAACGCCGCGGGGAACCAGTTATAGTTTCCGAAGACGAAGAATATAAAAACGTAAAGATGGACAAAATTTCCTCATTGCGCCCAGCCTTTACAAAAGATGGAACCGTTACTGCAGCAAATGCCTCAACTATAAATGATGGCGCTGGTGCAATGGTTTTGATGAGCGAAACAAAAGCAAAAGAATTGGGCTTAACTCCATTGGCTTATATTAAAAGTTATGCCGATGCCGCTCAGGAACCAAAATGGTTTACTACCGCTCCTGCAAAAGCACTTCCAAAAGCTATTTCCAAAGCTGGAATTGATATTAAAGATGTAGATTATTTTGAATTCAACGAGGCATTCGCTGTGGTGGGTCTTGCCAATATGAAAATTTTGGGATTGAACGACAGCAATGTAAATGTAAACGGCGGTGCAGTTTCATTGGGCCATCCGCTTGGTTGTAGTGGAGTTCGTATTTTGATTACACTTCTCAATGTTTTAAAACAAAACGATGCCAAAATTGGCGCTGCAGCAATCTGCAATGGTGGTGGCGGTGCTTCTGCAATGGTAATTGAAAGAATCTAAACCGTATATTTCAACAATTTCTGAATGGATTACGGTATCTGTAATTTAAGTATTGTCCCACTTCGAGCTGAGGCTTCAGATGTGAGTGAAATGGTATCGCAGGTATTTTATGGCGAACATTTTAAAGTACTTGAAATACGAAAAAAATGGAGCCTTATCCGCCTAGCTTTTGATAAATATGAAGGCTGGATAGACAACAAACAATATTTAAATATTGCAGAAGAAGATTATGCTGACTTTGAAAAAAAGGAATTGATGCTATCGTCAGATTTGGTAGATTTTGTTACCACTGAAGACAATCAACTTTTTTCTATCTGTTTAGGAAGTATCATCTCTTCTTCGGAATATTTAAAGCACTTTTTTGAAGGAAAGTCAATTTCTGGAGCACTTCCGAAGGAACATTTAATTGAAACAGCATTACTCTATTTGAATACTCCTTATCTGTGGGGAGGCAAAAGTCCGTTTGGCATTGATTGTAGTGGCTTTACCCAAATGGTTTATAAACTGAATGGTTACAAATTGCTTCGCGATGCCAGCCAACAAGCAATGCAGGGAGAAGCATTAAGTTTTATCGAAGAAAGCGAACCTGGCGATTTGGCTTTTTTTGACAATGACGAAGGAAAAATTACGCACGTTGGAATAATCATGGCAGACAACTACATAATCCACGCTCATGGAAAAGTTCGTATTGACAGATTAGACCACAGTGGTATTTTTAATTATGAACTGAGAAACCACACGCACAAACTGAGGGTCATAAAACGAATTATTTAATAAAAGCAAAACCCCCGAAATTTCAGGGGTTTTAATTTTTTTATGAAAATTTGAATGTTATCCTTGCTTTTCTAAAGCCTCAAGCTTAGCTTTCATCTCATTATATTTTGCATCTTCGGCAAGCTGTCCATAGATGTTCATTAAAGTTCTAACAACCTCTTTACTGTCAGGCTTCAATTTTAATGCTTTTTCCAAATACGGCAACGTTTCTGTGTAAAGGGCATTGCGCTTTTCTTTAAGTTCATCATACTTTTGGTTGTCTGCTCTAGAGTTTCCTAAGCTGTTCATTTCTTCAACCATTTTATCTTCGCCAGAAAGTTTCAAAACAGCAATATTAATTAATGCCGCTTCATAATCAGGATTTAATTCCAAAGCTTTTTCATAATATTCAATAGCCTTTTCATTGTTTCCAATTTCCGCACTACCAACACCAAGATTAAAATAGATTTCTGGGTTTTCAGGATCAGAAGCAACTATTTTGCCCATCAATTCATTATATCTTGCAATATTTCCCATTTTGTAGCTCATATCGGCATCAGCACGCATAAGGTAAACATCGTTGGGGTTTTCAGCGCGGGCGGTTTCCATTAGCGCGGTTGCTTTTTCATTATTGCCCTGCTCAATATAAATTAAGGTCATATTGCGCAGAATTTCTCCTTTTCGAGATTCAGTTACACGTTTTTCAGGCTTAATAAATTGACCAGATTTTACAGCGATGTTTCGTATATTTTCACTTTCAAAAGCTTCAACCTCACCAGTTTCCTTATTAGTTGCAACAAACTCTGAAGTTTCACCCGTGTATCCTGAATCTAATGCCATTTGATAATACTTTATAGCCGCATCATAATCTTTTCCATTAACTGCATTACTGGCAGCAAAATATAAATCTGAAGGGTCTTTACTTACCGTATAACTAGTATATAATTTATCAGTTGCCATTTTGTATTGACCAGCACCTTGATCTTTTACTGCACTATTAATCAATGCTGCACGTAGATTTTGTAAAGGAACCGATAATTGTGTTTCAATTTTGGGATCCATTTCAAGTGCAGTGGTAAAGGCTTCAGCCGCTTTTTTCAATTTTGTGTAATCAGAGCCGCCAGAACCTAATAATGCCTCGCCTTTTGCCGCATAAAATTGAGCCTTTAAATCATTATCTGCCGAGCCAAGCATGGGTTCAGCTTCGCTCAAATAAGTTAATGCTTCACTGTATTTATTAGATTGGATAGCCTTTTCTGCTTTTTTAATTTCCTTTTTTTGTCCAAATGAAATAGCAGATACAAAAGCCAGTCCTGTTATTAAAATTCGTGTTTTCATGTGTTAAGTTTTATTCGTTATTTTCGGTTTGAGTTTCGTTATTATCAAGAGTAGTGCCATTATTGGAATCATCCATTGCTTCATTGATATCTTCATCATCTTCATCCTTCATTGCTTTTGCAACGGCAGCAATGGCATCATCTTCCCTAACTTTTATTAATCGTACCCCCTGAGTGGCGCGGCCCATAACGCGAAGATCTGCTACTGCCATTCTAATGGCGATTCCAGATTTGTTGATAATCATTAAATCATCATCATCGGTTACGTTCTTGATTGCTACTAATTTACCTGTTTTTTCCGTAATATTAATAGTTTTTACACCTTTTCCACCACGGTTTGTAATTCTATAATCTTCTATTGAAGAACGTTTTCCATAACCGTTTTCGGAAACAACAAGAATATCGGAATCATTTTCGTTTACGGCAATCATTCCGATAACTTCGTCATTTTTATCGCCAAGTCTTATTCCACGTACACCCGAAGCATTTCGCCCCATAGACCTGGTTTTTTCTTCTTCAAAACGAATGGCTTTTCCGGAGCGCACTGCCAACATTACTTGACTGTTGCCCGTTGTCAATTTTGCTTCAAGCAACACATCGTCCTCACGGATAGTTATTGCGTTGATACCATTAGTTCGAGGTCTTGAATATTGCTCTAAAGGGGTTTTCTTTACCTGTCCCTGCTTAGTAGCCATTATAACATAATGGCTGTTAACGTACTCTTCATCTTTTAAATCCTGTGTACAGATGAATGCCATTACTTTATCATCCGGTTCAATATTTATCAAATTCTGAATTGCCCTTCCCTTTGACGTTCTTGTTCCTTCGGGAATTTCAAAAACGCGCATCCAGAAACATTTTCCTTTTTGGGTGAAGAAAAGCATGTATTGGTGGTTAGTTCCTACAAATAAATGCTCCAAGAAATCTTCATTTCGCGTAGCCGAAGCCTTTTGCCCAACTCCTCCTCTATTCTGTGTTTTATATTCAGAAAGGGATGTACGCTTTATATAACCGGCGTGCGAGATGGTTAAAACTACTTGCTCATCAGCAATTAAATCTGTAATGCTTACGTCACCACCTGCATATTCAATGGTAGAGCGGCGCTCATCGCCATATTTATCACGAATTTCCTCAAGTTCTTCTTTGATGATCTGCATTCTGCGCTCTTTGCTTGCAAGAATTTCCTTATAATCACTAATGGTTTTCATTAACTCTTCATACTCGCTGCGAAGTTTGTCCTGCTCCAGACCCGTCAATTGACGAAGTCGCATTTCAACAATTGCCTTCGCTTGGATTTCAGTAAGCTTGAAAGCCTCCATCAATTTCTCCCTTGCTTCATCAGCATTGGAAGAAGCGCGAATCAATCTAATTACTTCGTCAATATTATCGGAAGCAATAATCAATCCTTCCAATATATGTGCGCGTTCCTCAGCTTTTCGAAGCAAATATTCAGTTCGACGGACCACCACTTCGTGGCGATGTTCCACAAAATAATGGATCAATTCCTTTAAATTCAGCAATTGTGGTCTTCCTTTAACCAATGCAATATTGTTTACACTGAAACTGGATTGCAATGCTGTGTATTTATATAAGGTATTCAACACAATATTTGGAATGGCGTCTCGCTTCAAAATATAAACGATACGCATTCCTTTTCTATCACTTTCATCTCGGATATTGGATATTCCCTCAATTTTCTTTTCGTTAACCATATCAGCGGTCTTTTTGATCATATCCGCTTTATTCACTTGATATGGAATTTCAGTAACGACGATACATTCCCTACCCTGTACTTCTTCAAAAATAGCTTTTGCGCGCATCACTACGCGACCTCGGCCAGTGTGGAAAGCCTCACGAACACCTTCGTATCCATAAATAATTCCACCCGTTGGGAAATCAGGCGCTTTTACGTGCTGCATCAAACCATCAATATCTATATCGTTATCTTCAATATAGGCAATGATACCGTTTACAACTTCGGTTAAGTTATGTGGAGGCATATTTGTTGCCATACCTACCGCAATACCGGATGCTCCATTGATTAAAAGTCCAGGAACACGGGTTGGAAGAACAGTCGGTTCTTTTAAGGTATCATCAAAGTTTAGTTGGTGGTCAACAGTTTCTTTGTCAATATCGGCAAGCATGTCTTCAGAAATCTTCTGCATTCTTGCTTCAGTATAACGCATTGCCGCTGGACTATCACCATCTACGGAACCAAAGTTTCCTTGGCCGTCAACGAGCAAATAGCGCAAGCTCCATTCTTGGGCCATACGCACCATTGCATCATAAACTGAGGTATCGCCGTGTGGGTGATATTTACCAAGAACCTCTCCCACAATTCTCGCGGACTTTTTATGAGCGCCCGTAGCCCTAATGCCAAGTTCGTGCATTCCGAACAAAACCCTTCTATGAACGGGTTTCATTCCATCGCGAACATCTGGCAGCGCACGTGACACTATGACCGACATCGAATAATCGATGTAGGCAGATTTCATTTCATCTTCAATGTTTATAGGGATTAATTTTTCACCTTCAGCCATAAAAAATAGGATTAATTATCGTTGTTAAACTAATGGAGCAAGTTACACTTTTTCGTAGGTTTAACAGGGGTTTTTGCCATTCGTTATTCACGAATTTATTAACAAAATTGGGGGTAAAAATCGTTAATAAGTATCCTTGATAATTCTTTGAATTACACTATATATTTTGTCCTTTTACTAAAATGATATCAAAGAGGAACAATTTTTGTCCTATTTTGGTTAATTTAGTACCAAACAGAAGAGAGGATTTAAAATATGGATGATAATTTTTCCCCCAGAGTAAAAGATGTAATAGCCTACAGCAAAGAAGAAGCCCTGCGCTTGGGTCACGATTTTATTGGCACTGAGCATTTAATGCTCGGTCTTTTAAGAGACGGTAACGGCAAAGCGGTAACTATTCTGAACGCACTTGCAATAGACTTGAACCACTTACGAAGAAAAGTAGAAATATTGAGCCCTGCTAATTCGGGCATCAGTACCAATACAAACGATAAAAAGAACCTTCACCTTACCCGTCAAGCAGAAAGGGCATTGAAGACCACATTTTTGGAAGCAAAGCTTTTTCAAAGCAATTCCATCAATACGGCGCATTTACTTTTGTGCATTCTTAGAAATGAAAATGACCCAACTACAAAATTGTTGAACAAAATGAAGATAGATTATGACGTGGTGAAGGACCAATTTAAACTTATGATAACGAACGATGACGATTATATAGACAACACTCCAAGTGCTGAATCATTCCCTAATGATGATGACACATCGGCTGAGGACGCAAATAAAGAAAACCTTTTTTCCGGAACTACAGCAAAAACGAACAAAAAATCCAAAACCCCTGTTTTGGATAACTTCGGAAGAGATCTTACCGCAATGGCGGAGGAAGGAAAACTTGATCCTGTGGTGGGACGCGAAAGCGAAATACAGCGTGTATCCCAAATTTTGAGCCGAAGAAAAAAGAACAATCCTTTACTAATCGGTGAGCCCGGTGTCGGGAAATCTGCTATTGCCGAAGGATTGGCATTGCGAATTATCCAACGGAAAGTTTCGCGAATCCTTTACGATAAGAGAGTTGTTACTTTAGATTTAGCTAGCCTAGTTGCGGGAACCAAATACCGTGGGCAATTTGAAGAGCGAATGAAAGCCGTAATGAACGAGCTCGAAAAAAATGATGACATTATTCTTTTTATCGACGAAATTCACACAATAGTTGGTGCCGGTGGTGCAACAGGCTCTTTAGATGCTTCAAATATGTTTAAGCCAGCACTTGCTAGAGGTGAAATTCAATGTATTGGTGCAACCACTTTGGATGAATACAGACAGTATATTGAAAAGGATGGCGCGTTAGAAAGACGTTTTCAAAAAGTTTTGGTAGAACCTACAACGGTTGAGGAAACAATAGAGATTCTAACAAATATTAAAGACAAATACGAAACGCACCATAATGTAATTTATACTCCAGAAGCTATAAAAGCCTGCGTTATGCTCACCAATAGATATATGACCGAGCGTTTTCTTCCAGATAAAGCTATAGATGCTATGGATGAAGCCGGCTCACGTGTGCACATCACAAATATTCACGTTCCCGATAAAATTTTGGAATTGGAGAAACAGTTGGAAGAAGTTCGTGAACTAAAAAATACTGTTGTAAAAAAACAGAAATACGAAGAAGCAGCAAAACTTAGGGATGATGAAAAAAATCTTGAGAAAGAACTTACAGTCCAACAGGAGCAATGGGAAGCCGATTCAAAACTTCACAAAGAAACCGTTGACGAAGAAAACGTTGCTGAAGTAGTTTCAATGATGACCGGAATACCCGTAAACAGAATAGCACAGACCGAAAGTACTAAGCTCGCCGCCCTACCTGACCGAATAAAAGGTAAGGTAATTGGTCAGGACGAAGCAGTTGCGAAAGTGGTGAAGGCTATCCAAAGAAACCGTGCAGGATTAAAAGACCCCAACAAACCAATTGGTTCTTTTATTTTCTTGGGCCAAACAGGTGTAGGTAAAACCCAACTTGCAAAAGTTCTGGCTCGTGAGTTATTCGATTCAGAAAATGCTTTGGTTCGAATTGACATGAGTGAGTATATGGAAAAATTTGCCATTTCTCGCTTGGTTGGTGCACCTCCAGGATATGTTGGTTATGAAGAAGGTGGTCAATTGACCGAAAAAATAAGGAGAAAACCTTATGCAGTTGTTCTTTTGGATGAAATTGAAAAAGCGCATCCAGATGTCTTTAATATGTTGCTTCAAGTTTTGGATGATGGTTATTTAACCGACAGCCTTGGAAGAAAAATTGATTTCAGAAATACAATAATCATTATGACCTCCAATATTGGTGCACGCCAAATAAAGGATTTTGGACAAGGGGTTGGTTTTGGAACGGCTGCAAAAAAGGAACAAGAAGAATCACATACAAAGAGTGTAATTGAAAATGCTTTGAAGAAAAGTTTTGCGCCAGAATTCCTAAACCGAATTGATGATGTTATGGTATTCAATGCTTTGGAAAGAGATGATATCCACAAAATTATTGATATTGAATTGGACAAACTCGTTCTTCGAATTTCAGATTTGGGATACGATCTCAATCTTACCGAAAAAGCAAAAGATTATATTGCCGACAAGGGTTTTGACAAGCAATATGGCGCAAGACCTTTGAACAGGGCCATTCAAAAATACATTGAAGATGCCTTGGCTGAAGAAATCATCAATAGCAATTTACAAGAAGGTGATGCAATAACAATGGATCTTGATGAGAAGACGAACGAACTGACAATAAAAATTAAAAAGCAGAAGAAAACAACCGAATCTTAGCTTCTTTTTTTTTAAACATAAAATTCCTCAATATTGTTTTGGGGAATTTTTTTTATTTTTTTTCGCTAAAACCCTAAAAATCCGTAAATTACATCTATCAAAACAATTGACCATGATCGATACCTTACATTTTGAATTTGGCGAAATTCGGGTTTTTGAAAATTTTGTGGTTGTTGTCATGAAAGAAGGAATCACGGTAAAGCCTGAATATAATGATGATTTGGAGAATATTGCAAAAAAGTATTACAAGGGAAAAAAATTTGGCTATATCACCTATCGAAAAAATAGTTATGCTGTAAATCCAATGGTTTATATAAAAACCTCGGAAATAGAAAATCTAGCAGCCTTTGCTGTGGTTTCAGCAAATGGGTTGAAAGCTAGTAATTTGGAAGTTGAAAGACAATTTTTAAAAAAACCGCTCAAACATTTTACAAATCTGGATGAAGCAAAAAATTGGGTTAAAAAAATGATTGAAAATACACCTACCTAATTCTAAAAAAAAACAGATTATTTTATAATCTTAAAAGCCTTTTTAGTATCCCCAAACCCAGAAGCCAAAAGAAAATACAAACCATTCTGATAATTTGACAAATCAAGAGTCATGGAATTCTGTCCATTATTGGTTTTCATTTCAAGTTTTTTTCCGGAAAGATCAAAAATGGTTACACTTTTTACTTTTTTGGTATTGCTCAAAATACAGTTGTTATTATTGGTTTGTTTTGAAACAATAACCTCTTCCAAATTATATTTTTTAGTTTCTAAAATTAAAGGGATGCAATCATCAATGGAATCTAAGTTTGCATAAAACGCCTCTGTATTTTTAAAAAAACAGCTTAAATGTCCCACTCCATTAATATCTGGGTGACCTCCCGGAGCATTTATTATAGAAAGGGATCCCATTCCTTCTATCCAAACAGCATTTTCTGTACTTATAGTATTTCCGGGTGCTGGCGAAAAATAAAAATGTTTATATTCATTGCCATCCACCAATGGCTTTTCAACAATGGAGTCCAGTAAAAAAGCTCCGCCATCTTGCGGAAAAGGACTGACTGGGTTTTTCATATTGAAAGTATCACCTTCATTCAAGGAAAAATCATATAGTAGAAACTCTTCGTTAAATATGGAAGAAACTATATTCAAATAAACTTTCTTGGTAGGCACATCCTCACGGATTAGAAAGTTTCGGGAAATGTAATGATACCCATCCAAAATTTTATAATTCTTTCCATCAACAATAGTGTCGCCATCAGTATAATATACATCTGTTGTACATCCAAAATAACAGGTTGTAAAATGCCATTCGTTCAGATTGTCGAGCAATGGTTTATAGCTTTGCGAAAAAGCCGAAAAACCAAAAAAGAAAGAAAACACAATTAATACTTTTAGCCTCATAATAGGTTTTGACTTTAATTTTTTAAATCACCCAAACAAAATATCAGTATCTACATCTAAAGATTGTATAAACGCAACACTGGCGTGAATATCATCCGCCATCAATCTATCGTTTTCAATAAAGGGAACGATGGAACGATAAGGTTTTAAAAAAGATTCTACAAAAGGAGAGGATTTTTTTGGCTCCCTAAATTTTAATGCTTGTGAAGCATTCATCAATTCAATGGCGAGAATGGTTTCAATATTTTCAATTATGCGTAAACATTTGGTTGCACCGTTTGCCCCCATACTCACATGGTCTTCCTGCCCATTTGAAGAAACAATGGAATCTATAGAAGCCGGTGTAGCCAGTTGTTTATTCTGACTTACAATGCTCGCCGCGGTATATTGCGGAATCATAAAACCACTGTTCAACCCAGGATTATCAACTAGAAAAGCGGGCAGTTCCCTTAAACCGGAAACCAATTGATAGGTTCTTCTTTCAGAAATATTACCAAGCTCTGCCATTGCAATCCCCAAATAATCCAATGCAAGTGCCAAAGGTTGCCCATGAAAGTTTCCACCAGAAATAATAACATCTTCTTTAACAAAGATGTTCGGGTTATCTGTTACTGAGTTTATTTCGGTCTTAAACGTTTTATGCACAAAATGTAGCGTATCCTTTGTAGCACCATGAACTTGAGGAATACAACGGAAAGAATACGGATCCTGCACATTTTTCTTTTCAGTCCCTCCCAATTCGCTTCCTTCCAGAAATTCCAAAATTTGTTCGGCAGTTTTAACTTGGCCTCTGTGCGGTCGCACCAAATGTACAAGTGCGCTGAATGGGCTCATATTACAGTCAAAAGCATCTACGGAAACCGCGCCAATCAAATCTGCCAAATAGGAGAGTTTATAACTTTTTAAAAGACAATATACACCGTAAGCACTCATAAATTGGGTGCCATTAAGCAACGCCAAACCTTCTTTGGCTTGTAGGGTAATGGGTTCCCAATTAAATTTTTTAAGCATTTTTTCTGAAGAAACCCGTTCGCCGCCATAATAAACTTCGCCTTTGCCAAGCAAGGGAAGGGACAGATGTGCTAAAGGCGCCAAATCACCTGAAGCTCCTAAACTTCCTTGATTGTAAATTACTGGTAAAATATCATTGTTGTAAAATTCAATCAGTCTTTTAACCGTTTCAATTTGCACGCCACTATAGCCATAACTGAGCGATTGTATTTTAAGCAAAAGCATCAATTTTACGATAGGTTTTGGAACGAACTCACCCGTTCCGCAGGCGTGGGACATAACGAGGTTTTCCTGAAGTTTAGAAAGGTTTTCAGAAGATATTTTTACATTGCACAAAGAACCAAAACCTGTGTTTATGCCATAAACAGGCGTTTCGTTATCCTTCATTTTATGAATTAAATACTCTCTGGATTTTTTAATATTTAGCTGTGCTTCTTCAGAAAGCTCCAGGATTTTATGGTTTTCAATAATTTCCTTGACAGATGTTAAATCAAGGATTTCTGAACTTATATAATGTGTCTCTTGCATTGGAAGGTATTCTTTTGGCAAAAGTACTATTTTTAAATTGCTGCACCATCTTTCTTCATTTCAAAAGTAGATTAGCTTCTTTTTCATTGAATCCGTATTGAAAAAATTAACAAAATACAGTGGATAGAATTATTCATTCAATACGTAATTTTACTTTCCAATTAAAATTCATCTAAAATGAAAAAATTAAGCTTATTTCTATTAGTGCTCTTTGTAGTTTCTTGCAAGCAAGAAGAAAACCCCGGTTATTCCTTAATCAATGGAACTGTTGAAAACAACACCGCTGAAACCGCAGTTGTTCGCGGAAATAATTTTGAAGCCACTTTAGCGATTGATAAAAAGGGGCAATTCACAGATACGCTTTACATAAAGACAGATGGTTTTTATGATCTTTATGTAGGCCGTGAACGAACTGGAATTTACCTTGAAAGAGGAAAAAATCTTTCTGTAAACTTAAATGCTGATGAATTTGATGAATCCATTAAATATTCTGGTGATTTGGCAAATACAAATAACTTCTTGGCCGCTAAATTTTTGTGGAACGAACAAAAAGTCAATTACAAAGATTTGTTCTCTTTGGAAGAGGTACCTTTTCTGAAAAAAATAGAAGCCAATCAAAAAAGTTTAGATAGTCTTTATACCTCAAACAATATTTCAGATGAAAAATTCAAGAAAAGGCTTGACGAAGAAGATGTATATTCCCGCGCAATTTTGATTGAAAACTACAGAGACGCGCATCGTTATTACTCAGGGAATGAAGATTATAGAGTCTCAAGCGATTTTTATGATGGAATAAAAAACATAAACTTTAAAGATACCGCTGCATTTAGAAATTCTGTTGGTTACCAAAATTTATTAGAAGCCCATTTTAATAGATTGGTAAATGAAGAAACTTTTGAAAGCGGCAACAATAACCAGACCATTATGTATCTTAAAAAAGTTGATGAAGCACTGCCAGATGGCTATGCAAAAGATGAAATGATGAGTTCCTATTTACAGTTTGGGCTCAAGCCAGATGAAACCTTAGATGAAGCTTTTAATATTTATAAAAATAGCAATCCAAATTCTGAAAACCTCGCTAAACTTACCCAACGTTATAACAAACTAAAAACAATTACGTTAGGCAACCCCTCGCCTACCTTCAATTATGAAAACCACAAAGGTGGCACTACCGATTTGGCATCTTTAAAAGGTAAATATGTTTATATAGATGTTTGGGCAACTTGGTGTGGACCTTGTTTGCGTGAAATTCCTTCGTTGCTGCAAGTTGAAAAAGATTATCACGGTAAAAATATTCAATTTGTAAGTATTTCCATTGACGAACCTAAGGATTACGACAAATGGAAAGCGATGGTTTCCGAAAAACAATTGGGCGGAATTCAGCTAATGGCAGATAATAATTGGAAATCAAAATTTATTGAAGACTATGCCATTTTGGGTATCCCAAGATTTATATTGATTGATCCACAAGGAAATATAGTTTCTGCAGATGCACCGCGACCTTCAGACCCAATGTTAAGAAAAATTTTGGACGGATTGATGTAAACCTTAGATTCGATAAATATTAAACCACGATTTCACTACTACTATTAAAAATAGCTCTGTGTTTTCGTGGTTACTTATTTTCACTCGATTCATTTTCGGGTTCAGCTTGTGCAAACAAATCTAAATACGCTTCCCCTAAATTATCAATAATATCTCCCGCCATTACTGCTTCGTAGCCCATTTTTTCAGAAGCAATATCGCCTGCGCGACCATGCATATAAACTCCAAAAACTGAGGCGAGCAATGGATCGTACCCTTGGGAAAGCAAACCCGTAATAACACCACTTAACGCATCGCCACTTCCAGCTGTTGCCATTCCAGGGTTTCCGGTAGTGTTTATATAGATCTTATCACCATAAACCGTAATGCTATAAGCACCTTTAATGACTAGAACAACTTCGTATTTATCTGAAAACTTCTTTACTTTTTCAAGTTTTTCATAATCGTTTTTCCATTCGCCGATGAGTCTCTTTAATTCGCTAGGGTGAGGCGTTAAAACTGAATTCTTCGGAAGCAATTTCAACAAGTCTTTATTTTTGGAAATGTTGTTTAAAGCGTCTGCGTCTATTAAAAAAGGAACTTCACTGTCCGTGAATAATTTTTTTAAAGCTTCCACAGTAGCTTTGTTTTTTCCAATCCCCATCCCCACTCCAATTGCAGATGGTTCAAAATCAAAAGAAATATCGCTTAAAAATTCTTCTTCTTTATCGGTGATCACCATTGCCTCGGGAATGGCGGTCTGCAAAATATTGTAACCGCATTTAGGAACAAAAGCCGTCACCATTCCCGCGCCAATTCTAAATGCAGCAGTAGTTGAAAGTACGGCCGCACCCATCTTTCCATAACTTCCGGCAACAATCAAAACGTGGCCATAAGTTCCTTTATGTCCAAATTTTTCACGGGCTTGATAAAAACGGCGCACCTCAGGTTTTGAAATTAATTGTGCCAATGGTTCGGCATTGTGCAAAAACTCCATATCCAAACCGATATCCAAAACATCAAAGCTTTGAGCAAAAACGGCGGTTTCCGGTAAAAAGAAAGCGAGCTTCGGAACTTGGAATGTGAGTATATGGTTTGCTTTTAAAACAGCTTCTTTATCTTCCAAAGGAGCATTTGGATAAAGTCCACTTGGAATGTCAACAGCTAATTTAAAGGCTTTACATTCGTTAAGATATTGAATTATTTTTTTTACCCAACCCCCGGGACATCGGTTTAGACCAATTCCAAAGATGGCGTCAACAATAATATCCTCGGAATTTATTTTAGGGAAATCATTTTCGCCTTTCATTAAAATGGGCCAATTTTTTGTTACATTTTTGATCTTGTCATAATTCAGCAAAAAGTTTTTGGAACGCTTGTCGCTGTAATTCATAATATATACAATAACATTATAGCCGTGCTCTATCAACAGTCTGCCCACCACAAGTCCATCGCCTCCGTTATCGCCAATGCCACAAAAAATATGGATAGGTACTGGAACTCCGTTTAAACGTTGGTGCAACCATTGAAATATTTGCGTTCCAGCTCGCTCCATCAAGTCTTCTGATGTAATTTGTTGCTTTTCCACCGTGGTTTTATCGGCTTCATATAATTGCTCTGTTGAGAATATTTTCATATAAAATCTATTTTGGCACCAATACTTCCAAAGATAATAACATTCCCCACAATTGTTGAAAACAACGTTTATAACTAATCCAAGTATTTATAAATAAACACGGCTTAATCTTTAATTTTAGAAAAAACCACACAATGGAAACTAGAGATAGTATGCTTCTGCGCATGCGCCCCGAAATCCCTTCCGCCAAAATCACACCCAATATGTCTGCCGACGAATGTTTTCAAAACATGACATTGCGGCCTGTGGCCAAGGTTCAGAATGATTTGCTGCTGGCTGCTTTCCGGAACTATACGGCGAAACACAAAAATGTCTTTTACGATCTTACTATAGAAAAGCGGTTGGATTATATTGAAAACGCCATCCATAAGGATATGAAATTCCGAAATTCCTTGAAGGGTATTATAATTGGACAGTTCACCTTGGAAGAGTTCAACATTTATATCCAAAACTCTTCCGCATTGAACAAGCGGATGATGGACATAGTTAAGGAGCGACTGAAAAGTAATATCCAGCTTTTGGAATACGATTTTGCTTAATAAGGTTAAACTAATTTTCAAGCAACGATTCACCATTTAGATCCGTGGTCAGCACGTCACTCATATAATTGAAAAATGGGCGGAGCAGTTGGTAGTGATGTATCAGATTATCCTTAAAATCTGCTGCAAATACTTCTTCATCTGTAAACCGATGGGTTACGAAAAAGTTTTTAAGACGAATTAAATCAATATTATCGTCATCTTTATTGAAGCCTTTTGGGGCTGTCTTTACGGCGTATTCCTGATTGAAATTTCCAAAGGCATTTTTGAAATCTTTCTGATTCAAGATTTCCCTTATTTCAGAACTGTCCATTTCAAACTCTTTCCGGATTCTTAAAAGATCTGCAGGATTTGGATCAAAGAAGCCTCCTGCCATATAGCTGTTTCCAGATTCCAGGCGCAAATAATAACCACCGCGCCGTTGGGCTCCTGCCCTGCTGAAACCTACGCTTCTGTGAACATTGTAGGGCGTTTTATCATTGCTGAAACGAATGTCGCGGTTTATTCTGAAGATTTTTGTAGTTGCTATTTCATCAGTAGTATTCAGGCCTTTTTCCACAACTACATAAAACTCTTTTAAAGCTTTTTCATTTGCCAAATACTCTTTTTTATGTTCCTGCATCCAGTCGCGGTTGTTGTTTTCTTTCAATTTTAAGAGGAAATCAAATGCAGCTTTGGGAATTGTAGGGTTCATTGTTTGTTGTTTTTTGAAAAGTAAATATACAATGAACAATTAGCAATGAATAAATACTGATGAATAATTAGCGATTGATAGAGTAAATAAAATTCCCTACATTTATGGCAACAACCTTAAAACCAATTTACTATGACTACTGCACAAAAACCAAACACGGCCTTTTGGATCATTGCCGTGCTCGCGCTTTTATGGAATATTATAGGCGTTTACATGTGGCTTTATGAGTATTTCCTAATGACAGACGAAATAAGAGACTCCCTTCCTCCGGAGCAAGTAGAGATTATGGCCAATGCGCCCAATTGGAACATTTATTTGTATGGTCTTGCGGTTATTACGGGGCTATTGGCGAGCCTGTTACTGCTCATACGAAAAAAATTATCAGTAGGCCTGTTCATGCTTTCCTTAATTGCTGTGCTGATGCTGCAATTGTACTGGATGTTTGCAATGGATATTGTGGAAAAAATGGGTCCACAATCGCTTATTATGCCACTCATTGTTATAGCAATTGCAATATTTGAATATTTCTATAGCAAGGGCGCTGCTAGAAATGGTTGGCTTAGCTAGTTTTTAAAAAAATATACAGTCTTTAAAAAATTCCTCTTTAGCTTTATAGCTGAAGGGGATTTCTTTTTCCAATAAAATACCCTTTATTAAGTATTCCAAATAGCATGGCAAGCCAATAGTTTTGTTGCGAGTAATTAGTTAACCAAGTTTAAATTTTTTAAAAGAAACAACTTATGAGATCAACAAAATTGATTTCACTTCTATTGTTTACAAGCATCACTATTTGTTATGCAAAAAAATGATAGTGACGATGGTAATACAAGCGCAGTAACAGAAAATTATGATGCTGTAAATAAAACTTGCACCATAACTTTTGAGGATGTTGCAACAGCAATTAATGGTAGCGCTGGGACAAGCTATAATATGAAATCTTCAGGGATTATTGCAGAAACCTTCACAACTGACTAAAAACAAAACCAAATAACCAGACTAACTATCTGAATTAGCGAAAGCCGCTTTCTTGTAACGCATAAGAAAGTGGCTTTCAAATTATTAACCAGTATCAAGAGTGTTGGACTCCAAAACAGTTATATATGCTTTTGGGTCTATTTTATAAATAATATCCTTCACCACATCAAGTTTCTTAGTGTTTTTTGTTACTAGAATCATCTTTTCATTACTATCGTGATGAATCAATTTTAAAATACCATCTGTATTTTTTCTGTTTAACAGGATTTCTTCCTGGATCAAAAGGTTTTTATCTGAAAAGACTAAAATGGTTTTATTCTGGACAGATTTCTTCATAAAATATTCAATCGTTTTACTGATGGCGACTATGGCCACAATGCTATAAGCTGCCATCGTAAAATCAGCAAACACAATTGTTCCCAACAAAATTACAATGCCATCCACAATCAAAATAAGCTGATTGTAAGGCAATCTTATTTTTATGGAAAGAATCCTTACCAATATATCGTTTCCGCCTGTGGTGGCGCCTGCATTCATAACAACAGCAACCGCTACTCCAATGATTACCCCACCAAATACAGATGACATAAACACATCGTTAATAAAAACCCTTCCTGCTGTTAGAGAAGTTATCAGGTCTATATAAAAAGAAACCAAAACCATTGAAAACAAGGTCTTCACTCCTGTTTTGGCACCCAAAACCTTGGTGCCCCACAATAGCAACGGAATATTTATCAATAAAGCTATCCATCCTACTGAAAAACCAGTCAATTCTTTGATTACAATACTTAAGCCCAAGATGCCACCGGGCACTATATGATGTGGAATAATGAGTAAGGCATAGGCTATTGATAAAAGCAAAGAACCCAGAAATACGTATGTATAACTTTTAAGTTCGGCAATTACGATTTGCTTTTCTAATTTGATGGCGAAAACTCTTTTCATTTTAAATTGTTGTATAAAAAAATCCCTTTGATTTTGTCTTTATCAAAGGGATTTTAAAACTGCTTTATATTTTTATTATTCACTTTGAAGTATGGGTATGGGCATGTGCTTACGAATATGCTTAATCATATTGCATTTATTATAGTTGGAATGTGATTGATTTATCATTTTCAATAGTTTGTTTAATAAAAAAAGCGTTCCTCTTTGGGGAGGAACGCTTTTTATAATTTATATATAATCGCCCTATACCCCAAAGATTTCTCTGTGCATCTTACGAATGTTATTTGAGCGAAAGTTTTTCATAATTATAGGTGCAAATTTATGACAATATTTTTAAGCGATAATACTGTCTTAGGAATTTTTTTTTTGATTTTTTCCATTTTGAAACCTAACTGATTGAGCTTAAACCATCTTAAGTATCATTTTGGTATTCTTTTTTTAGCCCGCCTTAGATTTGAGGTGGCGAATTCTTTGCGGATACTTCTTCTCTTTCGGAAATAGAAATATTATTTCTTCGGATTGCAAACAACTATTAACTATTTTCACTTAAAACTGTTCCGATTTTAGTAGTTACCTGCATAAGGTTTTCTGCAACGGCCCTTCCGGTTTCGGCAGCGCCATTCATAAACCCTTGAAAGTATTCACTGCAATGTTCCCCTGCAAAATAGAAATTTCCAATAGGCTCCATCTCTAAACCAGAAATAGTGGACCATTGCCCTACTTTATAACAGGAATAACTCCCTTTTGCATAGGGATAATCAATCCAATTTACGAATACGTGTTTGTCTAAAAATTTGTCTTTTGAGCCTACAAATACTTTGTCCAGTTCATTTACAAAGTTAGTGACTGTCTTTTGCGGCAATTCGGTTTTCCAACTGTGGGTGGGTGGTGCCATCTTATTTTTAAATGATTCTTTATCAAGATTTAGTGCATAAGCACCCCCAAAATAGCAAACATAAGCCCCATTGTTGTTGTCCGGGGTTCTGTTATAACTGCTGTCCCAACCATTTACAATATCTTTATGGAATAGATAACCCATTGCATTATTTGGCTTTTCTGACCAAGGTGTTCCTGTGTAACCCAAGACCAGCTTTGTATTCATTCCGTAACCCAACTCATCAATACATCTTTGTTTTTCAGTTGAAATATTTTTAAGGTTCAATTTTATTTTACGCAATAAAGTAAACGGAATAGTGCAAACAATCTTTTTTGTTAAAACCTCTTCATTATTGGCAAACTTAATTTGGTAAATGCCATGTTCCGTTTCATTGATTTCTGTAACTTCAAAGTTTTTTTCTATTTTATCTTCTCCAATTTTAGCAACTAAACCCTCGATGATTTTTGAGTTTCCTCCATGAATTCTGAAACGTTCATCACTTTCGCCAAAAACCTTAAACCCTTCCTTAGTATCAGTGTCAATCATATCCAGAAAATTCAAGGTAGATTGTTCAGAACAATCCAAGCCGTATTCGGCTATAAAGGCTGCATTAAAAAGCTCTTTCAGCCATTTTGCACAGTCTAAGGATTCTATATAATCACTCAGTGCCATATTATCCAAAGCTTCGGCTTCCGCGGTGTCATAGTTTTCGCCAAGCGAATTTTTATCTATTGTTATTTTTTTAGTGATTTTTTTGAATTCTTCTATTATTTCCTCTTCAGAAATTAACCTACCATCAAAATAATAAACATCTTTGATGAGTTTTTTTGATTCTTGTTCCTCCACCAAATCAATAAACTCAAGGTTGAATTCCTTGGCTAGCGCAAGCATATCTTCATGATTGGAATCTATAAAGTCGCCACCAAACTCTGGGAAAATGCCTAACCCAAGCGAATCGTTATAATGGGTAAGAATTCTGCCCCCTAGCCTCCTACTGCCTTCAAATACTTTGAATTTTAGATTTGAGTTCAATAAATGATTGGCACAATTTAAACCCGCAATTCCTCCGCCAAGAATGGCAATATCCAACACGACATCATCAACTGTTTCAACACCTATTTTGATAGGTTTTTTGGCATTAGTTTCATTTTTACAGGAAACAATTAAAGAAGGTAAGCTCATTGCTAGTCCTGCCCCAATAGCCACTTTGGTTGTATCGCCGATAAACTTTCTTCTACTGTATCTATTTGCAGCAGTGTTGTTTGACACTTTGTATTCCTTAACTTCTTTATTTAAGTTATCAAGTAGCTTTCTTAAAAGATTGCTTTTTGCTTTTCTCATGGTTTATCTTTTAGAGATTGTTATAACAGTTCCTGTCATCTTTAATCAGGGAGCATAAAACCTTGGTTGTCATTTATAAATATTAAAAATATATTTTGCTTAAGATTATTCTTGATAATGGTTTTTGTTGCAAAGTTTTGCATGCGCTTGTTGTCTAGCGCCTATACTTTTCCATTGTGTTTTGGGTCAAAATGTGCCATACCGTGTGTTATTAAGTTGACCCTTTAAATTTTATTCTAAATGAATATTGCAAAGTGTAATATCAAATATAAATCAAAATAGATTACCGTTTCTATCTTTCTTGTCTCTCGTTTCTTAAAATTTTTCAAGATTATTGATTAGGTCTGATGACATTTTTGCATTTCTCCGATGTATGATTATAAGGCGATAATAGTTAAATATCATTATCAACTTTTAACTAATTTCTTTTTAACCAATTAAAACTAACATAATGAACGAGCAAAAAATTTCCTTGTTAATTCGTCACATCACAGGCTCCAAAAAAGGGCAAGTAGAAAAATTTTCTGTTGAGAACAATCCTGAAATTCGAATAGGTCGTGGATTGGAAAACAATGTAAGCTTTGACCCTGTTAAGGAAGATACTATCAGCCGTGATCATTGTCGCATAATTCAGGATAGCACAAATTCTGAGCGTTTTTTTATTTATGACAGCCAGAGCAAAAACGGAACATATGCAAATGATGTACTTACTACCGGTAGAACCGAGCTTTTTGCCGGTGATATTGTAAAGCTTGGGAAAGATGGCCCTTCCTTTGAATTTGATCTTGATCCGCGTCCGAAGTCTCATATCAAAAAGACACGTGTCATCGATCCAATCGTGGCAAAAGAAACGAAAATGCATACTGCAACTGATTCGCCAAAAGCCACTTCAGAAAAAACTCCACCTGTAAAGGAAAGTATCGGCAAGAATACTATGCAGCACATGATTCGTGAATCTGAAAAGAAAAGTAAGACTGGACTTATAATTACGGTAATTGCAATCTTATTGCTTGCTTCAACAGGCGGCTATATCTTGTTTAAAAATCAGAAGGTAAAGGAAATTGTTCATGTGACCGATCCTAAAACAACCTTTACCCCCACCGAAATAGCCAAGGCTAACCAAGAGAAAGTGGTATATATAGAGATGGCCTGGAAACTTACTAATACAGCATCCAGTGAGGAGATGTATCATGTGTATTATCCTGTTTTTCAGAATAAACAAATTATTGGATATCGTGCTGCCTATAGTCAAAATGAGGAGGGAGCAATTGTGCCGTTGTTAGTAACAAAAGGGGATTACCTCAAGGCACTTGGTAATGTGCAGGGCATTGAACTTGATCTAATTGCCAGTGCAGGCAGTGGCAGTGGCTTTGTTGTTGACGAACGGGGTTTCGTTGCTACGAATAGACACGTGGCTTCTAATTGGCTTACAAGATTTAATTTTCAACAATATGCCTTTCCCGGGGTGCTTGTAGAGCCTAATAAGAATGGACAATATACACCGGCTTGGGATAAAACCGTTACACAAGAAATGGTTGGCGACTGGGTTCCTGGCAACGATAAAAGATACACAGGTGTGAATACGTATCTTGACGTGACCTTTGCCAATAACTCACAAAGGACTCCTGCAACGATTGTCCGTATCTCGCCTACACATGATGTTGCGATGATTAAAATTGATTTGCCCGAAGCTTTACCAAAAGTTGAACTTTATGACAGTTATGATGAAATTCAGCCGGGCGACCCAGCAATTGTTATGGGGTATCCCGGTATTGCACCAGTGCAATTGGTGCTAAAGCGTTCTCAAGATGTATTTAACACCAATGCAGAAATCACATCTGTTCCCGTTCCCACAGTTAGCAATGGAAACGTTGGAAGAATGGTGCGTGGTACTGAAAAAAATAGCAAGATTGATGATTACCTATCTACCTTCGGTGATTATTATCAACTTACTATTAATTCTACCGGCAGTGGTAATAGCGGCGGGCCCATGTTTGATGAAAAGGGTCGCGTAGTGGGCGTATATAGCGCAGGTAAATGGATGCCTGGCACATCGATTAGTTTTGCTGTTCCTATTAAGTATGTAATGGAATTAATGGGGCGCCAGCAAGTAATTAAATAACAATCATTTTCAACTAACCGGTTTTTTTATGATTACTGTCTCTTTTTCCACCAGTTCTTATAGTAAAGCTGGTGGAAGACAGTAACATAATATTTAACAACACTAAGTATGAGATTTTTATTTTTAAAAAATAATAAAGCGGCAGATTCAACCAAGAGCAGTCGTGGCAGTAAAGGTATTTTTTGTGAAGTCTATGCAGTTTCAGAAACTGGGCCAGTACGCGACCACAATGAAGACTCCATCGCTTTTTCATTTCCGGAAAATGACAACCATAATCTTATTGCTATAGTTGCTGATGGCATGGGAGGGCACAATGCGGGCGAAGTGGCAAGCAAGATGGCTTGTGATCTTTTACTTGACTATTGCCTGAAACAATGGAAACAGCAGTCTCCAGATAAACTGCTTCAAAAAGCATATATGAAGGCGCACGAAACGATTGTTGCAGCTGGTGATTCAAATTCCGAGCAGAAAGGAATGGGCACCACGGCCACTTCAGTGATTATTCATAAAAATGTTTGTTATATAGGGCATATTGGTGATAGCCGTGTTTACTTGTTACGGAATGGTAGCCTAATGCAGCTAAGCAAAGACCACACTTTAGTAAACCAAATTTATGAAAATGGAGAGATTACAGAACAAGAACGGGACAAGCATCCAATGAAAAATGTCCTCTTGCAAGCACTAGGCACTACCCCGACGATACAACCTCAAATTCTGTCTGATGGGTGGGCAATACTGGAAGGCGATCGTTTGTTTCTTTGCTCTGATGGAGTTTATGATGCACTCAGCGACACAGATATTCAAGAATTACTTTTAATGAAACGGCCTGAGTTTGCGATGGAATGTCTGAGTGCAACGGCAATAGCTCGCAATGTCTCTGACAACTTTTCGGCTTTGTTGATAACTATTTCAGCAGGCGTTCAATCGACACCTACAATGACAAAAGAACAAAATATATTATAATGAGCGGACAAGGTAGCCAATATGAAATTATTCAAAAGCTTGGCGAAGGCGGAATGGGAATGGTTTATCTGGCAAAAGATACCATGATAGACAGGTTGGTAGCCATAAAACAACTTCATCGGAATTCAGGATCAGAAGAAGAGAGCTTGGGGGAACGCTTTCAGGCAGAAGCCCATGCATTAGCCAAACTAAATCACCCAAACGTAACCCACCTTTATTCTTTCATTCCTAAGGAGGACACTTATTGGATGATCATGGAATACGTGGAAGGCAAAACGCTGGAAGACTGGCTCGCTGTCCATAAAAAAATCACATATCAGCTTGCTGCCAGCATTGCTGTGCAACTACTGGATGGGTTAAACCACGCTCACCGTAAAGGTATTATTCACCGCGATGTTAAACCTGCCAATGTGATGATTAATGAAGATGGAGAAGTAAAGATAATGGACTTTGGTATTGCGAGAATGCGCAATGCTCAACGCATTACCAGTCATGGCAAATCTGTTGGAACGCTAGAATATATGGCTCCAGAACAAATTCAGGGCCATGAAGGTGATGAACGAACAGATATCTATGCAGTTGGCAATATTATGTATGAAATGCTTTGTGGCACCACACCTTTTCAAAGCGACACCGATTATCGACTGATGAAGGACAAACTGGAGAAGCAGCCGGAATCAATAATACGTGAAAACCCAACCGTTCCAGAATCCCTTGAGAAAATAATCTTTAAAGCACTTCAGCGCAATCCAGAAAGAAGATATAAGACGGCCCGAGAAATGAAATCTGCTATTGAGAAATGTTTGGATGGAGCACTTTTAGACCAGGCCACACTTACTAAAGTACTTAAAGCATCACAAGTTTTTACAGTACCGGAAAAGGGAAATGAAATCATCTCTGTCAACAATATTTTGTCCCGCGCAAAATTGATTTCGGGAAGATTCAGGGTTCCAACTGCAGGAAATTTCAAAGTTCCCAATTTTAATAAAATTAATAGACCCATACTTATTCTTGGTGCATCTATACTTTTATGCGCCATCCTATTGCTTTGGAACGGAAGTTCTGATAGCAACAGCACAGAAGAGATGCCAGAAACACCCATCGCTTCTGGCTGGTCAGATCCTGAGGAGGAGATGCCACAGGAAACCGTAGTAAATACTACAGGCGATTTTGATGAGTCGCCAAGCGAGATGTATAAACGTATTGCTAATTCCCCAAAAGAAAAAGCCATACCCAAAGAGAATAGCAACAAGGTAAAAACTATTGTAAACGACCGAACTGAAAGTAAACCACTGAATACAGTCAAACAAAGTAAAGAGAGTGAAACTAAAAATAAGGAGCGTAGGGTTCCACAAACCCCTGCTGAGGTTCCAGCGGGAAAAGCAATACAAGTTACCTTACAGGAAGATTTAAGTTCTGAGGAAAAGGAACGCGACGGGAAGACAATTCGGCTAACTTGTAATGAAGATGTGATTGCAGACAACAGAATTATTATTCGTAAAGGCGCAACAGTTACGGGAAAGATTGTTGACTGCGTGCCATCAAACAGTAGAAAGAAGGCTTTAATTGGCTTCGTTATCTTTCGAGTAGAAGCAGTTGACGGTAGTTTTGTAAAATTAAAGTCGAAACGGTTTCGTTTGTTTGCTGATGAGCCGGGAACGGCGGTACACTATCGGCCTGGGGAGACTTTTGAAGCCATATTGCAACGAGGCATGGTGGAATAAGTTTTTGGCTACTGACTTTGGGCTTTTTCTTCTTGGTTTTTGGATCTTTTTCAATACAATGACAGCACCGCTAATTATTTCCAATTTTCAAAGTCTGTATTTTTTTAATTATACTCTTGAACTGCATTGCCAAAATTAGCTGGGGCATCATTGGTTGCTAATGCTAGAATAGCATCAAAAGCAATATGCAATTCGCCAAATTGGCTAGTAGCTTTACCTTCATACAAGCGTGGGTGGAGTATGGTCAAGTTGGGATCACAAAGATGTTATAGTTAACTATATTACCTGGCTTGTTTACGTTTTCTTCTCGCCATAATTAATTGAAATCTAAAATCGTCATAAAAGAGACTTCCTAACAATATTAAGGCTGCCAATAATAAAGTATTGGCTTTAAAGCTCAATCCTAAATAAAGAAATCCGGCTGTAATTCCGCCAAGGAAGAAAAACAAAATGATATATACTCGAAGTTTGATAGTGGCAAGCGTTTTGCGCTTATGCGGGTGCAGCTCCGGAAAAAACAATTGTGAAAGTTCTATACCCAAATCCGTGAAAAGCCCAGTTAAGTGTGTGGTGCGGACCACAGCATTTGAAATCTTGGTAACAAAGGAGTTTTGCAATCCCATTGCAAAAAGTAAGGAACAAGCTATTACATGTGGATAGCTAATAGCTGTAAGATTGTAAAATATTGTAACCGCCACTAATATAAAAACCTCTACTAAGGTTGGCAATACAAAAACATTAAGCCGTTTGTTTTTTTTATATTTTTCTATCATAAACCCTGATGCAAAGGACCCAAAGAGAAAGGAAAGAATGTAGAGCAGGTATGTTAGGCCCCTCAAAAACCGAAAGTCTTCGAAATCAAAGATTAAAAGGGCAAAATGTCCAGTAACATTGGTAGTGAGTTGTTTAATGGCCAAGAAACCGGTTACGTTCACAATTCCTGCCACAAATGATAAAACGGTAGCAATTTGAAGGTTGTGCTTAAATGTTCTCGATTTTCCCTGATGTCTAAACATTTAACTTCATTTAAATGATAAGTAGTAGCAATTCAACTATTCTCCAAAGGTATTTAAAAAACAGCTTGAGCAATTTTTTTACTATGCTAAAATCATTAAATACTTATTCCTGGCATTAGATGAAAAATATCGGTAGGATGCTTTGGAAAATTAAGCTGATGGTTAAAGTAAACCGTGTTCGGATGCAAATTTATAAAGTGCAATAGTATTGCCTTCAATATTTAGTTTTCTGAAAATATTACGCCTGTGGGTTTGAACCGTAAAGCTGGATAGGAAAAGCTTATCTGCAATTTCATTAGAACTATAGCCTTTGCAAACCATTCGTATTACCTCAGCCTCGCGTTTGGTAAGGCTGTATTTTTTTAAAAATTTGTCCAAAAAAGTAAACTCGTTTGTCTCTTCTTCTGCTTTAACAGAAAAGTCTGGGAAAATGTTTTTTCCGTCAAAAACATCAATAATATTATCTGCCAATATATCTAGATTGTCTGATTTCAAAACATAACCATTGGCACCCGCTTTTAGGCATTGCGCTGCAAGTTCCTTTGAAAAATAGGAAGTGAGCACCATGATTTTGAAACAGAGGTTCATGGTCTTTATTTCTTCTAGAACCTGAAGGCCATTTTTGTTTGGCATATTTAAATCTAACAACAATATATCCGTATCTGGCAATAAAGTGGATTGCATTAATGCAATACCATCGTTATATGTTGCGATGATATTAAAGCGCTCATTTTTTTCTAGAATTTCAGAAATTCCTTTTATGATCAGTGGGTGGTCGTCTGCTATAATTACCCGTATTTTATTTGTAGGGGAAGTGAGGTATTCTTGGGTCAAAATATTTTGATTTTATATTATAGTTAGGTTGTCCAATTATTTTTTAGATTGCTTTTTCAATGGGAAGTTCAGCCAGTATTAAGGTGCCTTTATTTGCTTTTCCGTTTATTTCAATCGTTCCATTTAAATATTCTATATTGCTTTTCAGCATTTTTAAACCCATACCGTCCTTGGTCTCGGTTTCATCCATACCTTTTCCGTTGTCTTCAATATAGATTGTTACCGAATGATCTAATTCCACCATTTGCAATAACACGTTTGTTGCCTGTGCATGCTTAATGATGTTGTTCATCACTTCTTGTACAATCCGATATATGGTAAGGTTAAAATCCTCACTCCATCTGCTTGTGTCATCAAGACCTTCCAGAACTTCTTCTACTTTTAGCCTTTGGGAAGTATTCACGGCGTTTACCAAATCATGGATGGCAGATTTTAAACCATATTTGTCAAGAGCCACAGGCATTAATGTATGGCTTATATTTCGAACACTATCGCTGATATCTAACAAAAGTTTTTGAGTGGTTTCCAGTTTTTGTTTGGCATTGCGCTCCGTTTTAAAAACATCAGACTGTAATTGTTTTAGGTTCAATATGGCAATGGAGAGCATGGAGCCTGCTTCGTCGTGAAGTTTATGGGCGATTTTTTTGCGTTCCTGCTGTTCTGAATTCTTTAGTGATTTTGATAAATCCAATCGATGCTGTTGATCTAAATTTATAATGTGGGCCTGGTGGCGTTCCTTTAATTGCCTTCTGCGCAACCATAGGGTAAAAGAGATTAAAACAAGAACCAGCACAATACCTCCACCAATTAACAAGATTCGTTGTCTGGCAAGTTCCTGTTTTTCTCTTTCAAGAGCCATTTCCATATCTTGTTTTTCCATTTCATAGGCAGCCTCAGTTTTAAGAGAGTTTATCTTTTCATTTTCTGTGAAAAGTGTTTTCTCTAACTCCAACTCTTGTGTTTGATAATTAAGTGCTTTTTCAAAATTGCCTTCTTGAATGTACAACTCTTTTAAATAGCCATAAAGCTCTTTTAAGTTTCTATCATTGCGGTTCCTGCCTTGATAAATGGGTTCGGCAGCCAACAAATATTCTTCAGCTTTTTTCCATTTCTTTTGCTCAATAGCTGATTTTCCCATAACGGATAGAGAGCTTGCCGCCATAAGATCTGCCCCTATTTGTTTTCGCAATTCATAGGCTTTCTGTAAATGTTTGTCTGCTTCAACATAGTCTTTTTTGATAACTAGAAAGTTTCCATAATTATGGTTTGCGAAAGCTATACCACCTAAATCTGAAGCCTTTTCAAAATACTGGATTCCTTGACTATACAGTGTGTCCATTCCATCAAACTCTTGCTTCTCGCTGTAAACAGTTGCCATATTAACAACACTGAGCCCCATGGTCTTAAAATCATTAGATTTTTTGCCAAGTTCAAAACTTTTTCTGTAATAGGCAATTGCCTTGTCAAATTCGCCGCCATTTCTATAGGCAATTCCCAAATTATTATAAGCTTTCTGTAAACCAATTGTATCTTGCGTTTGTTCGCAAAGGCGGATTACCTTAAAATGAATATTAACAGCTTCATCAAATCTGGATAAACGAGATAGTGAGTTTGCATAATTAATGTAGATGCGGGAAAGCAATAAATTATCTTTAATGCCTTTGGAATATTCCATTGCTTTTTCAATAAATGACAAGCCTTTTAAATGGTCACCGCGCCTCGCATATAAAATACTAAAACGGTTATATAGTTCTGCCAGGCGCGCCCTGTCTTGCGGTTTAAAGCTTTCTTCATCTACAATGGCTTGTTGTAGATGAGTTTCAGCATTTATATAATTTCCTGTGTTTATAAATTCTCTAGCTAAATTTCCCATAGCCACTGCTTTTCCTTTTTTATAAGAAATTTCATCAGCCAGATGAATTGCCAACGAATCAAAATGGGCAGCTTTTATAGGTTCTCTATGTTGAAAATGTAAATTCCCATAGGAAATATAACAATCTACTTCCCCCCTTTTGTCTCCATTGTTTCTAAAATATTCAAAAGCCTCATCTATATCATTGCTTGCCTTTTCCCGTTCTTTTAAATTAAATAATATGGCGCGCCTTAATTGTAAATGTGCTTTTTCTGAAGAAGAGTTCTCTCTTTCAATTTGTTGGGATATACTGTCTATTTTAGACTGTGCAAATCCAACACGAACTACTAAAAATGCAAGAAATAATAGTAAAAATTTGAGGAAACTTGGAGTCGTGAGGATTTTTTTGGTTTGAGGAAATATCACTATTAGGTTGCCGTTATTAAGTATAATGTTGAGGAAATATAGTTATTTTAAGATTATAAAAATAAACAAAACATTAAAAAGCAGTTATGTAATTCTGCTGTAAGTAAATAGTTTTTTATAAATGTATCTACTTATTGAAGTCATCTTGACTTTTTTGATTGAAGCGAAAATGAGCAGTTTTGAGTTTGATTGAAGGCTTTTTTGAGTTTCATAGCAGCGTTACGAAAGGATAAAAAGACGAAAAGCAGGCTCAAAAGAGCCATTTTTTAGCCAATTGAAAAAAGTCAAGATGACTTCATTGTATAAATAATATTGTGCATTACCGAAGTCCCACAATTATCACTAAAACATCTAAATTAAAAAAATCAATTTTGCTAATTGCTAATTGCTAATTGCTAATTGCTAATTGTTAATTGCTAATTGTTAAGTGAAGCCATATCAATAACAAAACGGTATTTAACATCTGCCTTAACCACACGGTCATAAGCTTTATTGATATATTGCATATTGATAAGTTCAATATCTGAAACTATATTGTGCTTCCCACAGAAGTCAAGCATTTCTTGGGTTTCCTTAATACCGCCAATCAACGAACCTGCAATACGTTTACGGCCCATAATGATACCACCGCCGTGAAAAGGCTCTAAAGGTTCAACTGCGCCCACCAACACCATTGTAGCATCAACTTTTAAAAGTCCAATATATGGATCCATTTTGTGGCCCACGGGAATGGTATTTAGGATAAAATCAAAGGTTGCTTGGTGTTTTGCCATTTCTGTTTCGTTTTTACTGATCAGCACTTCGTGCGCACCAAGTTTTTTAGCATCTTCAGCTTTAGATGGAGATGTGGTTATCATAACCACATGTGCGCCCATAGCATTCGCAAATTTAACACCCATATGTCCCAAGCCTCCAAGACCAACAACGCCTACTTTATCACCTTTTTTCACTTTCCAATGACTAAGCGGTGACCATGTGGTAATACCCGCACAAAGCAACGGAGCTGCACCGGCTTCGTCTAAATTTTTTGGAATCTTTAGAACAAATTCTTTATCCACTACTACGCTGGTAGAATACCCCCCGAAGGTATGTTTGCCTTTAATATGTTTATCGCCACTATTGTATGTAAATGTTGCTCCTTTTTCACAAAACTGTTCCAAGTCGTTTTTACATTGGGAACATTCCTGGCAGGAATCTACCAAGCAGCCTACCCCTACTACATCTCCTTCTTTGAAGTTTTTAACATTTTTACCAACAGCGGTAACGTGGCCAATTATTTCGTGCCCAGGAACTACTGGATATTTTGAACTACCCCACTCGTTTCGAGCGGTATGAATATCGCTATGGCATACACCACAATAGGTGATTTCTATTTTTACATCATCATCGCCAACGTCTCTACGCTCTATGTCCATTGGTTTTAGGTTGTCCTTTTCGCTTTGTACACCGTATGCTTTTGTTGTTGTTGCCATTGAATATTTAGGTGTTAATAAGAATGAATTATACTGAAAAAAGGTTTTTCAGTAGATTTTTTGAATTACGTAAAGGTAATTAATGTGGTAAGTGTATCGGGTTAAGGCTTTGTTAATAGTGAGTGTAGGAATGAATTGCTTATTGTTAAAGCAAAAAGATTAATTTAATCGTTCTATTTAATTTTCGCTCGTCTGTCCAATCATTCTTTACTCTATACTTTTCATTCTATGCTATATCATTAAGACCTTACTTACAAGCATATAAAAAAACCGCCCTTGCTTAGCAAAGACGGTTTTTGATTTTAGAGATGTATTACAATTAATGCTTCACAACACGCTTGGTTAGGGTTCCTTCTGCCGTGTTTATCTTCACTAAATAAGTTGCATTCTGCAAGCTTGACAAATTAAGTGAAAATTGAGTATTGTTATGATCTACTGCCAGCAATCTTCTTCCGCGAATATCAAATACTTCCACGGAGTTGATCACGGTCTTTGGAGAAACGATGGTTATGTTACCCGTTGTTGGGTTAGGTACAATACTGATGTTTTGCAACTTGCTATCTTGTGTACCTAAAACTGTTGTTTTGAAAAGCATTACAAAACGCTCATTCTGTGCACCTTCCTTGCTTTTAAAAATATAGTCGGAATCGTTAAGATTATGGACCACATTTTCAAATTTGTCAACCAAGTAAACCTGTACATCTGGCCAAACGGTTCCGTCCTGTTCGCTTATGGATATCTTAAACTCTTGGTTTTCCTCTATTTGGCTAACAAAGCCCAATGGAATCTCCTGATCTACATTAAATGCGCTCCTGCCCTGAATGGCAAGCTCTTCACCTGTGTCTAATATAGAATAAAGACTCACTGGGGTTGCCAATCTTTTTGCGTCATATTTGTCATCGTAGCCATTTATGGATTCTTCTGAAAAACTAACCAACATTCCACTGCTCAATCCATAAGTTTCATTATAAACCTGAAGCCAGATACGGTCTTTGGTTGCGGTTGGCCTTCTGTAGGTGTCGTTGTTATCGGTAACGCGCATATAGTTTTTGAAACTTGCGGTTCCAGCAGCCGTTGCTTTGAAACCAAAACCTTGCCCTGATGAAATATAACCATTTGGTTGCGTAGAGTTTCCAGTATCATTTGCAGCTTTCACACCTCCAGAACTATTGTACATAGAGATATCGCCCATATCGTAGTTATTCACCTTGTAACCTGGATAACTTGAACTTGCTGTGGTTAAGTGTTCCCAGAAATAAACCGCATTTATCATACTATTTTCGTTAAGAAAATCATTGGCCCAAATAGCAGAAGCATAGGGGTTGCCCACAATATTTGGACTTGAGTTTTGGGTACCGTTATAGGTTACGTTATAGTCAACTTGACCATTGTTCAGGGTTCCCAAGGTATAATCCAATGTATATGAACCACTGCTGGCAAGGTCAGGCTGCGGCAATACCAAATAGCCTTCTCCTGCGTTGATGGTGCCTGTATAGTTCTGCCAGTCATTTCCGTCGTCATCGGCAAAGTTCTCAGCACCGGGGTCCTGCGATTCAACGTCAGGATTAGGGACAAAGTTTGAAGTAATATGGTTCCTGACCAATACCGAACTGCCATAAACACCTGAGCGTGTCTCAGTGGTCATTGGGCTGCCCAGTACCATAAAATAGCGTGGCTCCAAGAATGGAGTAATCTTTCGTACGGTTATACTACCGTTGTTTGTTACTGTGGCAGCATCATCTACTTGGACTAGACTTCCTTCATTTGCAACAAAAAGAGTTCCGTCAATGATTATATCCCCTTCTACTTTTACATAGGTTCCGTCTGGCACTGTCAAGTTTTTTCCAGCATTAACCAACAAAGTACAAGCGTCAATATTAGCAGTTGCAGTACTATAATCTTCATCAATAATAGCCATCATATTTGATGCAGGAGCCCCATTGCTCCAACCAGAAGATGTATAGGTTGTGGAACCTAGGCAGTCTGCAAAAGCAGCAGCAGGTCCAAAAAGATAATCTCCATCAAGCCCTGTGAAATTTCCGGTCAATGTAATATTTGTTCCAAACGAACCAATGGTAAGTGCCGATGTTTCATCACCACTTGTTCTATATGCCACTAACTCAGATCTTGATAATCCTGTTGCAGATTCCCAACCGGTTATTTCGGCCAAAGAGAAATAGAACTTAACCGCAGTATTACCAGAACTTGTTGAATTGCCGACACTTATTCTGAAGTTCTTATCCATTACCAAGTTTGGTGAAGTACTTCCATTATAAGGTTGTGCTCCAGTTCCTGCTCGTGAAACCGAAATATCAGTACAGCCATAGTCAAAGGAGTTGTTGTTTGTAATATCAAGCATTACATTTCCGGTAGCGGAATCTGAGGTATAAATAGTACCTGCGCCATTTAGTCCAATCTGATCGTTTGTAGTACCGGTATTTACAGCGGTTTGAACCGAAGTGGAAACTGTTGCCGTAATTGTAAGATTATCAAACAATAAAATACCATTATTAGAATTGGAATTGTAATGACGAATAACAAAATATCCTGTTTGGTTAGAAATGGAAGTATTATTTACCGTTCTTATATCCCCAACATCTTTAGTTGCATCTCTTTCTTCAATAAGAACACCTCCATCAATTGCGGCATAAGTAGAAATATCTGTAGTCCAGGTTATTTTATAATGTTCCTTAGTATTATAACCATCAATTGAAAATTTGAAAGCCACATTTGAAGTTAAGTTTGGAATTGTAACTTGCGGACTAATGAGATAGTTATTCGCATTAGCTTTTCCGCTACCTCCTAAAATTGACAAGTTAGTTTCTGATGCCGCAAAATTACCATCAAATCCAGTAACACCACCAGAGCCAAATGAAAGGGAAAGCCAGTTATTACCATCACCATCTCGGTCGGCAATTTGCCAACCAGTCCAATCCGTAAAATCTTCAGATAAAACAACTGTATCAATAGTATTAGCTGGAATGATATCATCATCATTGATCGTAAATGTTAACGTATCGGCATTTGTATCTACTCCAGCATTGCCACCATTTGGGTTTACCGCAAAGTTGACGGAAACAGTTTCATCGCCTTCTACAAACCCGTCATGATATATGCGAAGCACCATATTTTGACTGGCAGTACTTCCCGAAGGGAATGTAACCGTAGGAGTCATCAAATCAAAATCAAGTCCAGAAGTGGCTGTACCTCCATTAATAGAGAAAGTAACATCTGCGTTTTGCGATGGTGCTTGTGCAATGTTCAAAACCACATTAACATCTGTATAGTCACAATCTGTGTTTTCAATTTCTGATCCTGTTGGCTGTGCAAACCCTATCAATGGGCTAGGAGCCACTACTACACCAGTTACAATAAGCGAGAAGTTTTGTGATCCTCCGGAAAGTGTTCCTTTGTGAGTCACTGTAAGTGTATAGGTTCCTGAAGCACCATTGATATCAACACGCTCGAATGGGTCAACGGTATTATCTCCTTTTGTGTTTGAATTAACAGCGTTCAATCTCCAAGGGGTAAAGGTTGTACCATTAGATAGCCGGATATCTAAATCATTCACCAATGCTGGTGTATTACTGTTAGTGCCATTATTAACAGTTCCGGCAAGATCTGTCCAAGAAATTGAAGCCATTAATGGATCCACGCCATTTGCCTGCACTGTAATTTGATATGTTTGCCCTTGGGCGAGCGTCAATTCTTCTACAATGGCAGAGCCAGAGCTAGCGGCTGCTGTTGTTAGAGTTTCAGCAGCTTTTTTGGCATTCATCAAACCCCAACCTGTTTGCGCATCTGGACCTGCGGGAGCAACATCATCTGCTGTGTGCAAGGCCAGTCCTTTTAAGGTAGCTGCTCTCATAAAGCTACTGTGTAGATTTACATAATGTTCCTGTAAAAGTAAAAGTGTTCCCGCAACATTTGGAGAGGCCATGGAAGTTCCTGTAAGGTTTCCATACGCTGAATCTGAAGTTTCCAAAGTTGAGTATAAAGAAGTTCCATTACCCATAATATCTGGCTTTATACGATAATCGTCGGTAGGTCCCTCGCTACTACCGGCATTTCGAGTAACTGAATTTAAACTACCATCCGGATTAATAGTGGCATCCTGGCCGTTTGCTACTACCAAATTGTTTTTTGCGGTGGCATGTCCAGAAAGTTTATCATAAGCGGATTGCCCATCAAGTGGGGCTCCATTTGAAGTATTGTCTTGACCATCATTTCCTGCGGCTACTACCATTAAATAATAAGGAGCACTTCTCATGATAGCATCCCAATCCCTTGCATCCGAACCGTATTGACCAAACCAAGAATCAGGAATATCAGATGCCCGATACCCGTAGGAGTGATTTGAAATAAGCATTCCGTTTCCCGCTGCGGTTGTAGCTTCAGCAACATCACTATTCCAATCATAACCAACAGCATTTGCTTGCCAAGCCATTCCCTTTGCACTGGCCTGAACACCTGAAGCCATTATGGTTCCAGTTACGTGGGCCGAATGATAATGGAGGGCCGTTGAACCATCACCAATAGAGAAACGATTGTTTCCACCAGCACCATCGTATTCTTGATGGGTGCTTCGAGCCAAACCACCGTCCCAAACATGGGCTGTCAAGTCATCGCCATTCAAATTTAATCCTAAACCGCCGCCACTATTTAGAAAGTTGGTGCGGGTTGAAATAGCAGCATTTGCATTAAAGGTTTGGAAATATATAGGCGATCCATCTTCAGCTATAAACTGAAGCTCAAAAAGTACTCCTTCTGCGTTTTCGTACCTTAATGGAATGTTGTGCAATATTGCATAGCTCCTAGCCTGCGCCTTGTTTAATGAGGCAGTGGCAGAAACTCTTGAGTATATATCAGACAATTCGGCCTGATTGTAACTCTCAACAATTTGGGCTATTTGTTTTGCATATTTGTTCGATTCCTGTTTGTTTGTTTGGCCAATAGCCGAAAATATTCCGAAGAAAGAAAAAATAAGACAACGAAAAAATAAGTTAGAGCAATGTTTAAGCATAACAGGTATAAATTATAAAATTGATTGAGGCTATTTAAAAAATCATTATGTTCTTCAAAAATAAGATTTTATATGTATTTAACAAATCTTTAATAACTTTAACAAACTAAAAAACCGCTTAACAAAGTAGTAAAGCGGTTTTTTTATAAATTCTAGAAATCATCTATCCTCCAAAATCATCAAAACGTATGTTCTCGTCTGGGATTCCGAAATCCTCTCCCATCTTTTGAACAGCTTGGTTCATCAATGGTGGCCCACAGAAATAAAGTTCTATATCTTCTGGAGTATCGTGAAAGTTTAAATAGTTGTCAATTACTACTTGATGAATAAAGCCAACAAAGCCATCGCCAGCCTCATCGTTTATGTCTTTTTTCACTTTCCAATTGTCTTCTTCCATAGGTTCTGATAATGCCAGATAGAATTTGAAATTTGGAAATTCATTTTCCAATTCTTTAAAGTGGTCCAAATAGAAAAGCTCTCTTTTTGAACGCCCGCCATACCAATAGGTTACTTTTCTGCCAGTTTTTAAGGTTTTGAAAAGATGGTATAAGTGAGAACGCATGGGCGCCATTCCAGCTCCCCCGCCCACGTAAAGCATTTCAGCTTCGGAAGGATTAATGAAGAATTCACCGTAAGGGCCTGAAATAACAACTTTATCGCCTTCTTTACAGTTAAAGATATAAGACGAAGCAATTCCAGGATTTACATCCATCCATCCGCCTTTTGCACGGTCAAACGGTGGTGTTGCAATACGTACATTCAACATAATTTCACGTCCTTCCGCAGGATATGAAGCCATGGAGTAAGCTCTTTCAGTTGTTTCGGTATTTTTCATTACCAAAGGCCAAAGTTTGAACTTATCCCACTCTTCTTGGAATTTATCAGGTCTATCGTGTTCTTCTGGGTGGGCAGTGATATCCATATCAGAAAACTTCACTTCACATGGTGGAATTTCAATCTGAATATAACCCCCAGCTTTGTAGTTCATATCTTCAGGGATTTCAACTACGAATTCCTTAATGAAAGAAGCTACGTTATAATTTCTCTTTACTACAGCTTCCCATTTCTTAATACCAAAAACTTCTTCAGGAATGTGGATATTCATGTCCTGTTTAACCTTTACTTGGCAGGAAAGACGTGCCCCTTCTTTTAATTCTTTACGGGTAAAATGGGGAGTTTCCGTAGGCAAAGCTTCGCCACCACCCGAAAGTACGTGACATTCACATTGAATACAGGTTCCACCACCACCGCAAGCAGATGGCAAAAATATTTTTTCGGCACCCAAGGTGGAAAGCAATGAGCCGCCCGAAGGCACTTCAATTACTTTTTCTTCATTGATTGTAATTTTCACGGGGCCTGATGGCGCTAATTTTTCTTTGGTAAATAACAATAAGGCTACCAAAAGCAACGTCAATATTAAAAGAGCAATGACGGTTACTGTTATAACTCCAAGTGTGCTTATTTCTAAAAACATATTATTGCTTCGTTAGTGTTGAAACTTCTGACACTGAAACCGCTGCAGCAGCTTCTTTTGTATTTTCTTTTTGAATTTGTTCGGTATTTATATCAGCTGCTTTTGTTTCTTGAGCTGGTTTCTTTTCATCGCCTCCAGTCAACATTCCCCCAAAACTCATAAACCCTATCGCCATTAAACCAGTAATGATAAAGGTAATACCAAGACCTCTTAAAGGAGCTGGAACGTTTGAATATCGTATTTTTTCGCGAATGGCAGCAATGGCCAAAATAGCCAAAAACCATCCAATTCCTGAACTTATACCGTAATTTAACGCCAATCCCAATGTTGGTATATCTCTCGATTGCATGAATAAAGACCCTCCCAAAATAGCACAGTTTACGGCGATTAGCGGAAGAAAAATCCCTAATGAGTTATACAATGAAGGAGAAAACTTTTCAACTACAATTTCTACCAACTGCACCATCGTTGCAATGGTCGCAATGAAAAGAATAAAGGAGAGAAATCCTAAATTATAATCGGCATATTCTTCACCAAGCCAAACCAATGCGCCATCTTTCAACAGGTATTGATCCAAAAGCCAGTTAACGGGTACCGTAACAGCAAGTACGAATATTACTGCTGCGCCAAGACCAACAGCGGTGGAAACTTTTTTAGAAACAGCAAGATAAGAGCACATTCCAAGGAATGTTGCAAATATCATATTGTCTATAAAAATCGATTTAAAAAATAACTCTATGTGTTCCATCTTAATGCTCTTCTATAAGTTCTTTATTCCTTGAACGCTGCACCCAGATAATAATTCCTATAACGATTAGTGCCATAGGCGAAAGCAGCATAAACCCATTATTTTCGTAGCCAAATGCATACAGTCCTGTTTTTGCGATAGGGTCTCCCAAAACTTTGAAACCTAGAAGTGTTCCAGAGCCCAAAAGCTCGCGGAAGAAACCTACGATTATCAAAATAAGTCCATATCCTGCTGCATTCCCTATTCCATCCAGAAAAGAACGCCAAGGCTTGTTTGCCAGAGCGAATGCCTCAAAACGTCCCATAATAATACAGTTGGTGATAATTAGACCAATAAAAACCGAAAGCTGTTTGCTCAATTCGTAGGCAAACGCTTTCAGGACTTGATCCACTATAATTACAAGAGCAGCAACAATAATTAGTTGTGCTATAATCCTGATTTTCCCAGGAATAACATTTCGCAAAAGCGAAATAACCACGTTACCCACTGCCAATACAACCATTACGGAAAGGGCCATTACAATAGAAGCTTTTAGCTGTGCTGTAATTGCCAATGCCGAACAGATACCTAATACTTGAATGGTAATAGGGTTATTGTCTGCTAATGGGTCAAGAATTAACTTGCTGTCTTTTTTTGATAGAAGTCCCATAATT
>JAGQYY010000002.1:63205-66093 GCA_020435825.1 Aequorivita sp. | reverse complement strand
TCCACTTTATGATCTTCTTTTCTTTCGTTTAAAGGATCGTTGTTTCCTTTTGCAACGGTTATTCCCTCAAAGTCATTTCCATTCATAATCTGTTCGCCTTTAAAATCGTCCATAAAGAAACGCTCCTTTATGTTTGCACCAAGTCCGGGAGTTTCTCCTTTGTGGTCAAAAAATACACCTTCCACTACAAAATCCTTATCAAGCGAAACATATCCCCATATAGCATCCCAAAGGCCTTTTCCGCGCATCGGGATTATATAATAGGTCATTCCATCTTTTTCTCCAATGAACAAAGGAAGTTTTCTTTTGTAATTGGGATCATCACTTGCGTGCGACTCTTCCTTTTTAATATCGATCAAATAAGCATTCTCGTCTTCAGTAGCTTCATCACCTTGAATAACCAATTGCTTTTTTATGTATTTATGAAAAGTTGCCTCAACTTCCTTGGTAGGAATAAAAGTTACGCTTCCGGCTCCTTCGTTATCGTCAATGCCCATTGCGTATAGAATGTTCTGTTGTTTCTCAAAACGTTCGTTTTCAGAAATCTTTCCTCGTAATCCCTGTGCAACCCCTGCCAAAAGGCTTCCAACCACCAATACCATTATAACTGTAAACAGTATTGTATATGAATTTTTATCAGTAAACTTTGCCATGATTACGCTGTTTTAGCTTTTAAATGTTTTGCTCGTTTCATTCTCTTGTTAATATTCCCTTTAACAACATAGTGGTCTATGGTTGGAGCGAATACGTTCATCAGCAATATTGCAAGCATCACGCCTTCTGGATAGGCTGGGTTGAAAACCCGGATCATTATAGACATAAATCCTATAAAGAAACCATAAATCCATTTTCCTTTGTTGGTCTGTGATGCCGTAACTGGGTCCGTAGCCATATAAACAATACCAAAGGCCAATCCACCAATAATCAAATGATGCCAAAAGGGCTCACTCATCAAGCCATAGAACTTGCTGCCTTCCTGAATCCAGCCTTGATCTACAACGCCGTTGAATATCAATCCCATTACAAGAGCACCAATAACCGCTGAAAGCATAATGCGCCAGCTTCCAATCTTTGTAAAAATCAAGAAAAGACCTCCAATAATAATAAGGAAGGTCGAGGTTTCCCCAACGGATCCCGGTATAAAGCCCCAAAACATATCCCAGAGGCTATAAACAGGATGGTTGTTTGCGGCCAAAGTTCCCAAGATGGTTTCCCCAGAAATTGCATCTGGTTGCCCCGTCATTGCTTGCGCCCCGTGTACCCATACTTTATCCCCGCTCATCCAAGTTGGATAGGCGAAGAACAGAAATGCACGTATAGTTAGCGCAGGGTTCAGAATGTTCATTCCTGTTCCACCAAAAACTTCTTTTCCAATAACAACTCCGAATATTACCGCAACGGCAAGCATCCAAAGTGGAATGTCAATGGGAACAATAAGCGGCACGAGCATTCCCGTAACCAAATATCCTTCCTCTACTTCGTGTTTTTTAATGATGGCGAAAATAAATTCCACTCCAAGACCCACAACATAGGAAACGATTACCAACGGTAAAACCGTCCAGGCCCCAAGAATAAAGTTGTCCCAAGTGAAGAAGTTGCCCAACGGATCCAACCGTAATGTATTGTCAATAGCTGCGTAATGCTGATACCCGGCATTGAATATTCCGAATATCAAACACGGAACAAGCGCCATAATAACCGTGTTCATGGTACGCTTCAAATCGTCCGCAGCACGCACGTGTGCCCCGGAATGCGTAGTTTCATTCGGTGTGTATAAAAAGGTATGCAGCGCATTAAACGCAGGAGCCATTTTGGTGCCCTTGTACTTTTCCTTTAGGGTATGTAAATTCTGTTTCAATCCCATATACTACGTATTTTTCATTTTTTTAAAATGAATAATTATCCAATTTCTTTAATCATTAAATCAAGACCATTCCTGATGATTTGTTGGTGCGGCTGCTTGCTCACACAAACAAATTCGGTAAGTGAAAAATCTTCCGGAGCCACTTCATACATTCCCAAAGCTTCCATTTGGTCCAGGTCTTTCACCATACAAGCCTTTAGCATTTGCATAGGGAACATATCCAATGGAAAAACTTCTTCGTAATTGCCGGTTACCACAAAAGCGCGGTGCTCTCCGTTGGTATTGGTATCAAGGTCGTATTTTTTATTTGGCGTTAACCAAGAAAAGGTAAGCGCTCTTGAAGTTGAAATTTTATTGAACACAGGTTTATTCCAGCCAAACAATTCATAATCGTCCCCTTCTGGAATGACGGTAACGGTGTTGCTATAATAGCCCAAATGTCCTTTCGGGGAAATCTTTTTCCCTGTAAGTACATCGCCACTAATAACGCGAACGTTTTCGCCTTTCAGTCCAGAGTCATACAAAAAGGTTGCGGCTTCGGAACCTATTCTTGTTCTATAATATTTTGGAGTGTTTACTTCAGAACCGGAAAGCGCGATGATGCGGTCTGGGTTGAATTTTCCTGTAAGTAACAATTCGCCAATAATCACAAGATCCTGTGGCGCAATTGTCCAAACGATCTCGTTTTTATTTACAGGGCTCAATTTGTTTATCTGGGTGCCCACATTTCCTGCTGGGTGTGGCCCAGAAACATTGTGAAGCGAAATGTCTTTCAAACCTTTAAAGGGTGAGCTTCCGCTCTTGCCAACACCAACGTGTACTTGCCCTTTGGTAAGTTTGCTTAATGCAGTTACCGCAGCTTGCAATTCCTTTTCTTTTCCTTTTAAAGAAAAATCCACGTCGTTTGCCAATGGCGCTGTACTGTATGCAGAAATAAAGATGTCCTTCGGTTCTTGCTCTGTATCAGCAATCACCGCATAAGGGCGTTGCATAATGAACGGCCAGCAACCTGACTCTAACAAAC
>JAGQYY010000002.1:0-63196 GCA_020435825.1 Aequorivita sp. | reverse complement strand
TCGGTTCTTGCTCTGTATCAGCAATCACCGCATAAGGGCGTTGCATAATGAACGGCCAGCAACCTGACTCTAACAAAAGGCTTTTAATAGCCTCAGCACTTGAAGAATCCGGGCTTAAAGCACCAAAATCCTTAAAAGCATCCTGCGGATCTGCTTCAATGAGGATTTCTGTGATTACGCGTTTCGCACCGCGTTCAATTTTGGTAAGGGTACCGCTCACTGGCGAAACAAACTTTAGCCGTTCGTTACTTTTCGAATAGAAAATAGTATCACCCGCTTGTACTTTTCCACCTTCACGAACCACCATTTTTGGGGTTATAAGATGAAAATCTGAAGGTCTTATTGCGAAGGTTCTGGATCGCGGGGCGCTAGAAAGCGTTTTTTCTGCCTCACCTTTTAATTTAATGTTAAGACCTTTTTTAATCTTAATGTCTTTGGACATAAATATGGATATTAATAATGCCTTTTTAATACCCTTTTACCCCTCTGAACAAATACGTGGGGAATAAGGGCGTGCAAATTTATAATTAAATATACCATTGCACAACAAAAGGGTATAATTTTCTGTGTTAAAAAGCACCGTACTGCTATTTTAAATTGTTTATAAATAGGGAGGTAGTTTTAGAGAGGAAATGTCTTTTTGAGCATAAGGGCAAAAGTGGTAATATTTATAAGATGTAGCAGCTCCAAAATAATTTTAAGTAATTGTCTGATAAAACTGGATTTATATACTATATACCTTAAAATTATATGTATCCAAAATGAAATACACTCGTCTCTCTTGTTGACTACAATTACCATTGACAGAAAAGACAAGGAAACAAATTCAAATAAATCTACCCGTTGTGCATTATGATAAAATTCTATCAGTTCGAGTGAATTTTACAATTGGAATGCGTAAAATTTGTATCGAGAACAGGAATTATGGTCTTTAAAAAAGTTCTCGATACGATTTTTCGTACCTCAAAATCACTCGAACTGACAATTTCTAATATTTTTGGCTCAAAATGCACAACGGGTTAAATCTATATTTTTCAATAAAAAAGGGGTTCATTCAGATATAATAATACCCATAAAAACATAGACCGAATTCTTTCGCTGATGCGTTTCAAAACAAATAAAACCACAAACAATTATTACCTTCATAAAACCACTATTTGAAGAGGCACAAAATTTGTTATCTTAGCTTTTTAAATAAACATCATGTCAAAAACACTTTCCACCACTCTTCTTTTATTGTTAATTGCCTTCCCTACTTTTTCCCAAATCATTGAAAAAGTTGAGCCATCATACATTAGTACCATCCAGTTTAGTGGCGGTACAGATCTGAGCCAACTTCCTATCATAAACTTGGGCAGCAGACTAATGCTTTCTTTTGATGCGCTCAATGGCGACGAAGAAGATTACTATTATACCATTACCCATTACAATTTTGACTGGACCCCGACAGATCTTTCTAAAAGCGAATACCTAGATGGCTTTGACGATGTGCGCATCCAGAACTACCAAAACTCGGTAAATACACTGCAAATATTTTCGCATTACGAACTTACAATCCCCAACCGGGACACTCGTGAAATTAAAAAAAGCGGAAACTATTTGCTTAGTATTTTCAACAGTGATGGAGAACTTATATTCACACGAAAGTTTTTGGTAATGGAAAACGTCGCAAAAGTTGGCGTAGAAATAAAACGGGCCCGTAATCTAAAGGTAATTAATGAAAAGCAAGTGGTGCAGTTTACAATAAATTCACCAGACTTATTGTTGATTAATCCGAAGCAAACGGTAAAAACCCTTGTGCTACAAAATAGCAACCTTAATACCGCCATTACAGATTTGGTGCCCCAATACACTATGGGCAACGAGTTGATTTACAAATACGATACAGAAGCATCTTTTGGCGGTGGCAATGAATTTCTTTCTTTTGACAATAAAGACGAACGTTCCGCCACAAATGGAGTGCGCTCCATAGACCTGACAGACGTTTACGAAAACTACCTTTACACAAACATTCCACGCTATGATAGGCCATACACCTATAATCCCGACTTAAACGGAAATTTTCAAGTCCGTAATGTAGATGCAAGAAACCAGGATTTAGAAGCAGAATATGTTCGAATGCACTTCAATCTTCAGTATTATGATGATTTGGGCGACAAGGAACTTCACATTTATGGCAATTTCAACAACTGGACCATAGACGGGAGCACTTATATGAAATACGACTCAACAACTGGCAGCTACAGAAATACACGTCTATTTAAACAAGGATACTATAACTATAAATATGTAGTAGTAAATCGTGACGGAAGTATTGACGAGGGTGCAGTGAGTGGTGATTTCTGGCAAACTGAAAATGATTATACCGTTATAGTCTATTTCCGCGATTTAGGCGCGAGATATGATCGTATCATCGGTGCTGGATATGCGAATTCTACTACCATCAACAACAACTGATTTATGCTATATATATTGAAGTGACAATTCTTTTTTTTAGATGGCAATGAAGCGCAAAAAGAAAATAATTTCCAGCGGAAGAAAATCACTGCAATATCGCGACACTAAATGTTTGAATTGTGGCCAAGCCCTTGACATAAGTGATGTTTATTGCCCCTATTGTTCCCAATTAAATAGCAATAAGCAACTTTCGGCCAAAGATTTTTTCGGTGAATTTCTAAATAGCATTGTGGTATTTGATTCCCGTTTCCGAAACACTTTGAATGACCTTCTTTTCAAGCCAGGAGTTATCACCCGAAATTATGCAAAAGGACAACGATTAAAATATGCCAATCCTTTTCGTTTCTTTCTGAGTGTTTCCATAATCTATTTTTTGGTGAACGGTTTGCTAAATGCCATAACCCCGAGTGCCGATAACAATACTAATAACTTGAACCTCAACACAAAACTTGCAGATCGTGCTTTTATGGATTCTTTGAGCCAAAATATTTCAAAAACAACTTCAAAAGCGATTAATCTTGCAGATTCAATTAAAGTACAGCAAACACCTAACCCCATAAAATATGCTTCAGATGAAGAATTGGATGCGATGTCTTTTATGGAAAGTTATACCGAACGTTTTTCGCTCTACAATAGTTTTTATAAAGAAACCAAAATAAAAAACCCCGAAGTTGCATTGGATAGTCTTCACCATGGGAACACACCGTTCAATAGATGGGTTTATTCCAAAAACACTACCATCGATAAAATTAAGGAAAACCCAAGTGCTTTTATGAATTATGTTATTTCCAAAATACCTTTTTTCCTCTTTTTCTTTACCCCCTTTTTCGCATTGTCTTTCTGGCTCATCTATGCTCGAAAAAAATATACATATATGGAACACATGATTTTCATCTTCCATATTTTCAGCTTTATCTTTTTAGCAATGCTTCTTTTTATTGTTCCAGACCTTATAATTGGATCACAATTTTTATTGGCATGCCTGTTCATTTTTATTGGCCCCATCTATTTCTATAAAGCATTGCGGAATTTTTACCAGCAAAATAGGGCGTTAACTTTAATAAAATTTGTATTTTTAAACACTGTATTTGTAATAGGATTGACTTTTGCTACAATGATTTTTGTGGCAGCAAGCGCAGCGGTATATTAAAAATGGTACAACAAGTAACACAGGGAATTAAAATTTCGGTAAAGACCGAGTTTGACGGCACGTTTTACAAAAACCGTAAAATGCAGTACGCCTTTGCCTATACCGTAACTATTGAAAACCAAAGTAAAGATACAGTTCAGCTAACTTCGCGCAGTTGGAAAATAAAGGATTCACTTAACAATACAGAACTTGTGGAAGGTGAAGGCGTAATAGGCCAAAAACCAATCCTCTCACCGGGAGAGAAGCACTCTTACACTAGCGGTTGCCTCCTTTTTTCTCCTTTTGGAGCTATGAAAGGTCATTACAATATGGTCAATTTCACAACTACTCGCAAGTTCAGGGTCTCTATTCCGCTTTTCAATTTGAGTGCTCCATTTTCTATGAATTGACGCTATTGTTCCTGAATACGCAATTTCTGATTTTACCAGTCTGTAAATCCTCGTAACGCATTTCCATAACATTTTCGTTTTTGGAAATCTGTGTAATGCTTTTTGTTTTTATAAAACCGCGGTCCATAATTAAATTGCTGTTCAAATCTCCGTCACCTGCAGTTTTATGAAATTGGAGCAATTCCTCTTCGGAAGGTTTTACGGTATTAAGTAAAAAAGACGAAAACCACAATTCACGTTTTTTCTTTAAATTTTCAGGGTATAACGGTGAAGAAGACCATATTTTCGGAGCCAAAGGTTCTTCAGAAAAATGATAGCCAAGCCCATCCCAAACCAATTGAAAAAGCCGAACATCATCACTCCATTCCGTCAGAATAGCTGTAAAGGGTTCTATTTCGGTGAAATTATAGTTTTTGATTTCTGCTTTTAAATTTTCTGTTTTCAATAAATCCTTTACTACCACTCCTCTACTCATTCTATAAAAAGGTTTGCGTTCGTGGGCAACAAAACCACCATTCATTAAGGTTACTGCTCTTTTCTTTTCGCTTACGCCAATCCAAGTTCCTCCAGCCACGGCGTCTTTTGGGTAAAGCAATTTCACGCCATCTTCTGCATAAATCTCTGGCGGAAAAGTTTCTCGTCCAGGTGCTTCATCGCGGTTAGAGGTCAGTATAAAACCATTGTTTGATTTTGGTATAAAGGTTACGGTACACATATTTTATAAGTATTCAGTAAAACTAATTAATAATTCAAATTAAGTCTTTGCTATTACCATACTTTTTACTTGTGAACATTTAAAAACTGCCTTCTCCTACTGAATACTGAACACTAAAAAAATTGTACCTTTGCAATCTTCATAAACACAAAAAATAAAAAGTTATGGGTAATGGATTTTTTAAAGTACCAATCGCTGTAAATGAACCAATAAAAAGCTATGCGCCTGGTTCATCAGAAAGAGAAGAAGTGCTTAAAACATACAAAGAAATGTATAAGGCAAAAACAGAAGTGCCTTTATTTATTAACGGAAAAGAGGTTAAAACCAAAGAAACTGCAACTATGTCTCCTCCACACGACCATAAGCACGTGTTGGGAAAATATCATAAAGCTACAAAGAAAAATGTGGAAGACGCTATTTCAGCCGCATTAGAAGCAAGAAAAAAATGGGCAGTAATGCCTTGGGAACAGCGCGCAGGTATCTTCCTTCGTGCGGCAGAATTGATTTCCGGCCCATATAGAGCTAAGCTAAACGCTGCAACAATGCTCGCCCAATCAAAAAATATCTATCAAGCTGAAATTGATTCAGCTTGCGAGATTATAGATTTCTTAAGATATAACGTTCAATATATGACTGAAATCTATGCGGAACAACCAGAATCTACATCTGCCGCCTGGAACCGCATTGAATATAGACCATTGGAAGGTTTTATTTATGCTATCACCCCATTTAACTTTACGGCTATCGCTGGAAACCTACCTGCAAGTGCTGCGTTGATGGGCAATGTAGTTGTTTGGAAACCGAGTAATTCTCAAGTTTATTCGGCAAAAGTTTTAATGGATATATTCCGTGAAGCTGGTGTTCCAGCAGGGGTTATCAATATGGTAATGGGAGATCCGGCAATGATATCTGATACGCTTATGGCGAGCCCAGATTTCAGTGGTGTTCACTTTACGGGTTCTACCGGTGTCTTTCAAGGAATTTGGAAAAAAATTGGCGACAACATTAAAAATTATAAAACCTATCCTCGCATTGTTGGGGAAACTGGTGGAAAAGATTTTATCGTGGCTCACCAATCATCAAATGCAAAGCAAGTTGCAACCGCAATGAGTCGCGGAGCTTTTGAATATCAAGGTCAAAAATGTAGCGCCGCTAGCCGATGCTATATTTCAAAAAGCATTTGGAATGACGTTAAAAACTATTTGGTGGACGATATCCGTTCCTTTAAAATGGGAACTCCTGAAGATATGGGCAACTTCATAAATGCTGTTATCAGTGAAAGTTCTTTTGACAAACTTGCAAGCTATATAGACCAAGCAAAAAAAGACAAAGGAGCTGAAATAATTGCTGGCGGAAATTATGACAAAAGCAAAGGTTACTTTATTGAACCTACTGTAATTGTGGTAAAAGATCCAAAATATACTACAATGTGTACGGAACTTTTTGGACCTGTTCTTACAGTTTATGTTTTTGATGACAAGAAATGGGAAGAAACCCTTCACTTAGTTGATGAAACCAGTGAATATGGTTTAACAGGAGCTGTTTTTAGTGAAGACAGATATGCTTTGGAAGAAGCAGTAAAAATTCTTGAAAACGCTGCTGGTAATTTCTATATAAACGATAAGCCTACGGGGGCCGTTGTTGGCCAACAACCTTTTGGTGGTGCCCGCGCAAGTGGAACCAATGATAAAGCTGGAAGCAAACAAAACCTATATAGATGGGTTTCGCCTAGAATGGTGAAGGAAACTTTTGTTTCGCCAACGGATTATAGATATCCTTTCTTGGGATAAAGTAATTTAATTGAAAAATAAAAGCCTCGGTTTTCCATTTAGAAACCGAGGCTTTTTTTTGAAGAAACTCTTTTAATTCAAAAGAAAGCTAACGTTTACGGTAGTTTTAATTTCCATTTCCCCGAGGGCTATGGTTTGGTCGCCACTTCCTGAAGAAGAATCACTCATTGCCATTTTGTACATTGGTTGCGGTCCTACTGAATTGTTGAATTCACTAATAGAAACGGCCTTCCCTACCGTTTGGTTTAAAACTGATGCGTATTCCCTCGCCTTCATTTGTGCATTTTCAACAGCTTTCTTACGAGCTTGACTTTTCAACGATTCACTGTTTGAAGAGGAAAATTCAACGCCGTCAATTCTGTTGATACCAGTATCTAAAAGTCCTTTCATTACTGGTTCATATTTCTTTAAATCGCGCAGCTTAACAGAAAGCGATTGGTTTGCAGCAAAAGTGTATGTTTTACTGTTGTAATCATAATTTTTACTCAGGTTCATATATTCCGTGCGAACATCTTTATCATCAATACCAGTTTTCTTCAGGAATTTTAAAACTTCATTGATGATTGCATCATTCTGTTCCTTCAAGGTTTTGGTGTTCTCACCCGTATTTTCAACTCGAATATTAATAGTAACTTCATCGGGAACCACGCGAACAATTCCTTCGCCGGTAACGTCTATAGTTGGTGGTGGTAGTGTGTTTTGCGCCATCATAGTTGCGGTTGTTATTGATAAAATTAAAAGTGTCATTAAGGTTTTCATAGTTTTCTTATTTTAAATTTTTCCTAGTTTATGCATTATGAACAAAATAATTAGAGGAATAGCCAGCAAAACTACAATCCATAAGTTGGTAACAAACAAAGAAGGTGCAAACACTAACGTTAACACATAACCCCCTATGGCCCCACCAATGTGGGCATCGTGGCCAATATTTCCCAATCTTTTTTTCATTCCGTATATGGAATACAACAAATATGCCATCCCAAAAAGCCAAGCGGGAATCGGGATTGGAATAAAGAAAAGGTAAAGCCCCATATCCGGAAAAAATAAAATAGCAGAATACAATACGCCCATCACCGCACCACTAGCCCCAATTGCGCTATAATGGTATTCATCTTTATGGAAATAGAATGATAGCAAATTACCTATCAATAGGCTAGCGACATAAATTATTACAAAGTAAGTGACGCCAACGCTCATAATAACAACAGGAGCAAAAAAGTAAAGCGTAAGCATATTGAAGAGCAAATGTGAAAAATCTGCGTGAAGAAAAGCAGAGCTGAACATACGTATCTGCTCACCACGCCGTATTCCGGCAATATTGAATTTATATTTTTCAAAGAAAGAAAAATCATTAAATCCTTTCATGGAAATAATGACGTTTGCGGCAATTATTATTATGGTTGCTATATCAAGATTTTGCATCGTATTATAAAAGTTATCGTGTTATTAATTTATAATGAATTTTGAATTCTAATTCTTGCAATAAAATTAGTTAGTTTTGCGGTAACAATTCCTATGCAAAGATTGCTTTATATACTGGCATATCCAATTCTTTGGCTTCTTTCCATCTTGCCAATGCGCATTTTGTATATAAAATCTACTGCACTCTACTTTCTGGTGTATTATATAGTTGGATATCGCAAAAAAGTGGTAAAAGACAATCTGGCGCTTGTTTTTCCTGAAAAATCCATAAAAGAAAGAGATAGAATAGCCAGACAGTTCTTCAAACATTTATGTGATATTATTGTTGAAACCATAAAGGCCCTTACCATATCCGAAAAAGAAATCCGCAAGCATTTTGTGGTTGCCAATGCCGAAATACTTGATGAATACTACAGAAAAAACCGTAGCATACTTTTAATGGCAGGCCATTACGGCAACTGGGAATGGAGCGGAATATTAAATAAACTAATGGATTTTGAAGCCCATGCAGTATATAAACCGTTGGACAGCAAACAATTTGATGCCTTGGTTAAAAAAACGCGGGAACATTTTGGTGGAACCATTGTAAGCAATAAAAAAATTGTCGGCGTGCTCTTCCGAAAGTGGAAAAAAGGCGTTAAAACCCTTACATACATTCTTTCCGACCAAACTCCAAAACTCGGTGCTTTCAAACACCGTGATACCTTTATGGGAATAGACGTTCCCATGTTTACAGGAACTGAGGAATTGGCAAAAAAGCTCGACTTTGCTGTACTATATTTAAAAGTTGAAAAGGTGAAACGTGGGTATTACACCGCCACTTTTGTTCCCTTGGTTGAAAACCCTAAGGAATATCCGGATTTTCAAATAACCCGAATGTTTTTTGATGCTTTGGAAGCACAGATTCGCGAAAAGCCCGAGTATTATTTATGGTCTCATAAACGGTGGAAGTTGAGGAAAAACGTTTAATTACGAACCAGCAACTCCTTTAATCTCTCCAACAATCCTATCTGCCAAAGCATCCGCCTCTTCTTGGCTTTTCGCTTCGGTATAAATTCTAATAATAGGCTCCGTGTTTGATTTTCGAAGATGCACCCAGTTTTCCGCGAAGTCTATTTTTACTCCGTCAATCGTGTTTATTTCCTCATTGGAATATTTAGCTTCCATAGCTTTTAAAATTGCGTCAACATCCAACTGTGGCGTTAATTCAATTTTCTTTTTGCTCATAAAATAAGCCGTGTATTTTTTCCGAAGTTCGCTAACGGCAATTCTTTCCTCGGCCAAAAAGCTCAAAAACAAAGCAATTCCCACCAGACTATCGCGACCGTAATGCAACTCCGGGTAAATGATTCCACCGTTTCCTTCGCCGCCGATTACCGCATTGATTTCCTTCATTTTTTCAACCACGTTCACTTCACCCACGGCGCTTGCGGTATAGGTTCCGCCGTGCTTTTCGGTAACATCGCGCAAAGCCCGGGAAGATGACATATTGCTCACCGTATTTCCGGGCGTGTTTTGCAAAACATAATCAGCAACTGCAACCAAAGTATATTCCTCGCCAAACATTTCGCCTTTTTCATCTACAAAGGCAAGCCTGTCCACATCGGGATCAACCACAATTCCAAAATCGGCGTGGTTTTTCACAACACTTTCCATCAAATCGCCCAAATGTTCTTTCAACGGTTCTGGGTTGTGTGGAAATTGTCCGTTTGGCGTGCAATGTAATTTTACGGGTTCAACGCCCAATGCTTCCAAAAGCAAAGGCACCGCAATACCTCCCGTAGAATTCACTGCATCAACAACCACTTTAAACTTGCAACGTTTTATGGCATCAGCTTTCACTAATGGCAGATTCAGAATTTCATCTATGTGCAAATCTATGTAAGCATCATTTTTATGGATTTCACCCAAATTATCCACTTCAGCGAATTCAATGTTTCCGTTTTCGGCTATGTCGAGAATTTGCTGTCCAGCTTCCGCATTTAAAAACTCGCCTTTATTATTTAGCAATTTTAGGGCGTTCCATTGTTTGGGATTGTGGCTTGCCGTAAGAATTATTCCGCCATCAGCGTGTTCCAATGCAACCGCAACTTCAACCGTTGGGGTTGTGGAAAGGTTTAAATCTATTACAGTAATGCCCATTCCAACCAATGTATTCATAACCAATTGCTGGATCATTTCGCCAGAAATACGTGCATCACGGCCCACAACAACTTTATAGTTCTCTTTGTTGCGTTGTTGTTTCACCCATGTTCCATAGGCTGCGGCATATTTCACGGCATCAATTGGAGTTAAGTTTTCGCCTTGAGTACCGCCAATGGTTCCACGGATTCCTGATATAGATTTAATTAAAGTCATTTTTAATGTTATTGTTAGGGGTTATTCGTATTTCAAACTTCGTACTTCAAAGGTTATTTTCTGAATTTATTTTTCAATTTTAAAAAGTAAAGCTCAAAGTATGTGTATGACAAATGAGCTATGAATAATGTGCCTACGAAAGTAAGCAGATGGATTAAAATTATGGTTAAAGTTTCATTAAGGTTTTGGAGCATTTCCAGTTTCAAAAACAAAAATACAACAGCGTTTAAAACTATGGCGTGAAACATATAAATTCCGTAGGAAATACTTCCGAAATGATTTAAAATTCTACTTTTCACTTCTACCCCATGATTATTAAACGCAAGCGAATGGACAAAGAACCCGAACAACAAACAAGTGAGCAATGCCCGAAGCCAAAGCGGCTCAAATAGAAACCAATCCGTTACAAAATAAAGCAAAGTAGCAATGCAAACCACAAAAGGAAAAACTGCCGAACGATTTAAAAACCTCAACGTTTTCTTTTCTTCCAAAATTGCAATCACCCCGCCGGAGAACAGGTAGAAAAACACAAAGTTATATTTCCGAAGCACTTCAAAAAAATCTGACCAGTAAAGGATAAAATAACAAAGCAGCAATAGACTCAAAACCCGTAAAACCCATTTCACGTTTATAAAAAAGAGCAGTGGCGCGATCAGGAGATAGAATTGTTCCTCAATCCCGATGGACCATAGAATTTCAAGTATTCCACCGGGTTCGTAGATTTTCGCAAAGACATTCGGAAGAAAAAAAACATTATAGAAAAGTGCTTCATTCCAAGTGTAATTTATTTTGAAAGGAATATTCAGAAAAGGCAAGAGCACGTTATAAAAAAACAGACCAAAGCCCAAAACGAGATAATACAAAGGGAAAATTCGCAGAATTCTTCTAATATAAAAATCCTTGATTGAAAATATATCTCGAATTTTTGCACGATAAATTAAGCGAATAATCAAAAAACCGCTCAGCACAAAAAACATGTAAACCGCTTCCAAACCACGGTGAAAGATGGGAAGTCCATCAAAATAAGGAAGTCCCTGATTGTGGGAAAGCTGCGGCAAGTGAAAGAGCAACACAAAGGAAGCAAGAAAAAACCGCAGTGGGTCCAAATTGGGTAACCTATTCAATTTTCAGTTTTTACAGCCCAAAAATACATATATTTATTGAATGAATTTTTTAGCCCATATCTATCTATCCGGCAACGAAGAAGGCGTTATCATCGGCAACTTTATTGCTGATGGAATCAAAGGAAAAAAGTACTTAAAGTATCCGCCATCTATTGCAAAAGGAATTTTATTGCACCGCGGCATAGACAGTTTTACGGATGCACATCCCACCGTTCACCAAAGCACGGCGAGACTTCACAAAAATTACAGTCATTACAGCGGGGTGATTGTGGACATACTTTATGACCACTTTTTAGCGAAAAGCTGGAGCAAATATTCAGACCAGCCTTTGGATGAATATGTGCAGGATTTTTATGAATTACTTCGGAAAAATTTCACCATACTTCCCGCCAGAATCCAACGAATGATGCCTTATATGATTGCTGACAATTGGCTGTTAAGCTATGCCACGGTTGAAGGAATCAGTAAAATCTTGGCGCAGATGAACGTGCGTACCAAAGGCATTTCAAAAATGAATCTCGCCGTGGTGGAGCTCGAGGAATATTACGATGAATTTGAAGCTGAATTCACTTCCTTTTTTGATGAATTAATTGCCTTTTCAAAACAAAAACTTAAAGAACTATGAGATTATCATCACTCATCCTAATTGCAATTTTGCTATTCGCCTGCAAAGAAAAACCCAATGCCCAACCCATAGTTGAAAAGCCAAAAGTAGAAACAAAACAAGCAGTAATTGCAGACAGCGCAATGGTAGTTTCAGCACGCGCAGAAGCTTCCAAAATTGGAACGGATATACTTAAAATGGGCGGAAATGCCTTTGATGCAATGATTGCAACCAACATGGCTTTAACCTTGACATACCCGAATGCCGGTAACCTAGCAGGTGGTGGATTCATGGTTTACAGAACCCAATATGGCGAAATTGGCTCTTTGGATTATCGCGAAAAAGCCCCAATAGCAGCTACAAAAAATATGTATCTCGATAAGGATGGAAACGTTATCCCCAACAAAAGTTCCATCGGCGCAATGTCAGTAAGCGTTCCGGGAACGGTCGCCGGAATGTTTGCAGCCCACGAAAAATTTGGAAGCTTGCCAATGGAAGTAATTCTAAAACCAGTGATAGAGCTTGCAAAAAAGGGATATATAATCACTGAGAATGAAGCCAAAACATTGATGATTTACAAGCCCTATTTTGAAGAGGTAAATGGCGAGGCCATTCTTTATTCTGAAGATTTAAAAACTGGCGATACAGTGAAAAATGATGCTCTGGCAAACACTTTGGAACGAATTTCCAAAAACGGCCGATCGGAATTTTACGCTGGCGAAACCGGACAGAAACTTGTTTCATTTTTAAAAGAAAAGGGCGGAATTATAACTTTAGAAGATTTGGAAGCCTACGAAGCCCAATGGCGTGATCCGATTGTTTTTCAATACAAAGATTTAAAAATTATATCAATGGCGCCACCTTCTAGTGGTGGTATCTGTTTGGCGCAGATTTTAAAAATGGTAGCACCTTTTCCTCTTTCCGAATACGGACATAATTCAGAAAAATACATTCAAGTTTTGGCTGAGGCGGAACGCCGTGCTTATGCGGACAGAAGTTATTATTTGGGAGACCCCGACTTTGTAAATAACCCATCAGACTCTTTACTTTCCGAAAGTTACCTTTCCCAAAGAATGGAAAATTTCTCCTTTGAAGCGGCAACGCCTTCCTCTGAAATAAAACCAGGTATAATTATGGGTTATGAAAGCCCGGAAACCACACATTTTTCTATTGTAGATTCCTTTGGAAATGCGGTTTCGGTTACCACAACGCTCAACTCAACATTCGGTTCCTTATTGTATATAAACGAACTCGGTTTCTTTTTAAACAATGAAATGGACGATTTCAGCGCAAAGCCCGGCGAGCCCAATGTTTATGGTTTGGTCGGAGGAAAAGCAAACGCCATTGCGCCGCAAAAACGAATGCTAAGCTCCATGACACCAACCATTGTTGAAAAAGACGGAAAACTTTGGATGGTAGTGGGAACTCCTGGTGGTTCAACAATTATCACTTCGGTAGCACAAACTATTTTGAATGTTTATGAATTTAAAATGAACATGCAGGAAGCAGTAGATGCTTCGCGCTTCCACCATCAATGGTTGCCGGATGCAATTCGATATGAATTTGAGAAATTTCCTAAAAATTTAATTGAAGAACTAAAGCAAAAAGGCTATCCTGAAAACAAAGAAGCCGACCCAATCATTGGAAAAGTGGATGCCATTTTAAAACTTTCCAACGGAAAACTTGAAGGCGGTGCCGATTTTCGAGGAGATGATACAGCAGTAGGATATTAATTAAAGACTTTTATGTACGCTTAATCGAAATGTTTTGCATTATATCGAAAGGTATATACATGGGAAATAAAAAAGGTTAGATTTGAGGGAATTAACCAAGGATTTTAGAAAATTTAGATTGAGACCTTTTGAAAGAACTATTCATTTCTTCTCATTGTAGAAAAATATATAAACTCTTCTTTATCTCTTCTTGCAGAAATTAATTATCCCTTTTTTCTGTAATGAAACTCTTGTTTCAAAAATCCACGTTTATTGTCTTTTTGCTGTTATGGCATTATCTATCCTATGAGAAATAAATCTTTGTTCAAGGATTTTTATTCCATTATTACTTTTGTGATAAGTGGAGCAATCTGTGTAGGGCTTATTTATTTACTCTATAACAAACACCTAAACACGCTGGGGTTTGAAGAAAGTTTAAAGAAACTAACTTCAATTTATATTGGTATAAGTGGTTTTTTATCTGCGATTTTAATGGTGTTTTTGGCTACTTCTGCAATGAACCAAAAATCTTATAAAGCCAAAATAATACACAAAATAAGCAAAACAACCCAAAAAATGCACAATTTCCGGACAATAGCGGAAATCTTGTTCAATTCAGAAATTTGGCTCCCGGGACTAAAGGATTATATGGAAAAAGATTTCGCAAATCTTAGCTATTTTGATGTAAAAGAGTTTTACAAAGGTAAGTCCAAACTGGCTATTGAATTTCTACAGGAAACACATCACTTTGGCGAAACCGAAAATCTATATATGGAATTGAAGTCGCTATTAATGACAGATCCGAAGGAAAAACAAATTCCGGAAACTATAGATTATCCAATATTTTATAAGAACGATATTATAAAGAAATGGGTTGAGCACAAAAGCGGTTCAGGCTTATGGTATGTCTTTGGCTATAAATATGGAAACTACAAAGAATCATTAAATTTTGAAGCGGTCTTTGAACGGCACAGAGAAAAAATATTAACGCTTGCCAACACAATAGACAATGATATATTTGAAAAATCATCGTTCAATGATGTTTTTTTCTCAAAGCTTTGGGAGCATCTAACTAAAGATGTAATCCCAAAACTCTCCCAATTCCAAAGCCTAATAGATAGAAAAACACCCCGATTGATTTATTATTTATACATCGTTTTTTTGTTACTAATGGTGTTTGGCGTATTGGTTCCAATTACTTATTTGATGCTGAGTTTTTCAGTTCTAGCTGTTATTATAAGCTATTCTATCGTAGTTAGCACTATTTTCTATGTTGCCATAACATTTCACATTTTTCTTTCTAAAGAAGTAAGCCGTTAAAATAATAAAGGCCAATTTTTCCACAAAAATTAACACCAACGGGATGCCATTCATTCTTTATTTTCCGTTCTATTAAGTACCTTTGCAAGCTATGTCGAAAAATGAGGATTTTATTGAAGTTTTGGGTGCCCGTGTCCACAACTTAAAGAACATTGACGTTCGCATTCCAAGGGAAAAATTAGTAGTAATAACAGGGCTTTCCGGCAGTGGAAAATCCTCTTTGGCGTTTGATACCATTTATGCCGAAGGACAGCGCCGTTATATTGAAACTTTTTCGGCTTATGCACGCCAATTTCTCGGCAGTTTGGAACGCCCCGATGTAGATAAAATTGAAGGCCTTTCCCCCGTAATTGCCATTGAGCAAAAAACCACCAGTAAAAGTCCGCGTTCCACAGTAGGTACCATTACGGAAATTTATGATTTCCTTCGTCTGTTTTATGCACGCGCAAGTGACGCGTATAGTTACAATACAGGCGAAAAAATGGTCAGCTACAGCGATGAACAAATAAAACAGCTTATACTCGAAGATTTTTCCAATAAAAAGGTAAGTATCCTAGCTCCCGTAATTCGTTCCCGTAAAGGGCATTACCGAGAGCTTTTTGAGCAGATCGCAAAGCAAGGGTTCCTAAAAGTGCGCGTGGATGGTGAAGTGCGCGATATTGTAAAGGGAATGAAAGTGGACCGTTACAAAACCCACGATATTGAAATAGTCATTGATCGCTTAAAGGTCTCGAAAGAAAGCGATAACGGCAAACGCCTCACTGAAACCATAAATACCGCGATGTACCACGGCGATGATGTTTTGATGGTTTTAGATAACGATACTGATGAGGCGCGCTATTTCAGCCGTTCGTTGATGTGTCCTTCATCGGGTATTTCATACCCAAACCCAGAACCGAATAATTTTTCCTTCAACTCTCCAAAAGGAATGTGCCCAAATTGTAAAGGGCTCGGAAAACTTTATGAAGTAAACTTAAACAAGCTTGTTCCAAACCCCAAACTTTCCATTAAACAAGGGGCTTTGGCGCCGCACGGACCACAAAAAAACAGTTGGGTTTTTAAACAGTTGGAATTGATTGCAGAACGTTTCAATTTTAAATTGAGCGACACTTTTGAAAGCATTCCTCAGCAAGCAAAAGAAGTTATTTTTTTCGGGGGAAATGAAAAGTTCGATATCGAATCCAAAAGTTTGGGCATTACCCGAAGTTATAAAATAGATTTTGAAGGCGTTGCCACCTTTATTCAAAACACATTTGATGCCAACGAATCCACATCATTAAAACGCTGGGCAAAGGAATATATGGACAAGATTCCGTGTCCGGAATGCAACGGTACAAGGCTTCGGAAAGAATCACTTTACTTTAAAGTGAACAAAAAAAACATTGCGGAGTTAGCAAATATGGACGTTGTGGAATTGGCAGAATGGTTCAAGAATCTTGAAAAAAACCTTTCAGAAACCCAATTGAAAATTGCTTCGGAAATCATAAAGGAAGTACGTTCAAGACTTCAGTTTTTGGTGGATGTTGGATTAACTTATTTGGCTCTGGACCGCAGTTCCAAATCACTTTCTGGGGGCGAGGCACAGCGAATCCGTTTAGCTACACAAATTGGTTCTCAGTTGGTTGGCGTACTTTATATTTTAGACGAACCCAGTATTGGACTGCATCAACGCGACAATGAACGGTTGATTTATTCATTGAAACAATTAAGAGAAATCGGCAATTCAGTAATTGTTGTTGAACACGACAAAGATATGATTGAAAGTGCTGATTATGTGATTGATATTGGTCCGGCAGCTGGAAGGCATGGCGGCGAGATCGTTTCCGAAGGAACACCCAAAGAAATAAAAAAACACGATACCCTTACCGCAGATTACCTAAATGGAAACAAAGAAATTGAAATTCCGAAGAAACGCAGAAAAGGGAATGGCAAAACACTAACCTTGAAAGGCGCTTCGGGAAACAACTTGAAAAACATTTCAGTTGATTTTCCTTTGGGAAAAATGATAGGTGTTACAGGTGTTTCGGGCAGCGGAAAAAGTACGCTCATCAACGAGACCCTCTACCCTATTTTAAATGCACATTTTTTTAACGGCGTTAAAAAACCAATGCCATACAAAAAAATTGAAGGACTTGAGAACATCGACAAAGTAATAGACATCAACCAATCGCCAATCGGGAGAACACCGCGAAGCAATCCCGCGACATACACTGGCGTTTTTTCAGAAATACGGAATCTTTTTGCCAAAACTCCTGAAGCTATGATTCGTGGCTACAAACCTGGACGTTTTAGTTTCAATGTTGCAGGTGGGCGTTGCGAAACCTGTAAAGGTGCTGGTTTAAGAGTGATTGAGATGAATTTCCTTCCCGATGTATATGTGGAATGCGAAACTTGCCAAGGCAAACGTTTCAACCGCGAAACGTTGGAAATTCGTTATAAGGGAAAATCCATTTATGACGTCTTGGAAATGACAATCAACGAAGCCGATGGTTTTTTCGAAAATATTCCAAAAATCCACCGAAAAATAAAAACAATAAAGGATGTTGGCTTGGGGTATATTACCCTGGGACAACAATCCACCACCCTTTCCGGAGGAGAAGCACAACGCATTAAACTGGCTACAGAACTCTCAAAACGCGATACCGGAAATACTTTTTATATTCTTGATGAACCCACCACTGGTCTTCATTTTGAAGACATTCGCGTGTTGATGATCGTATTGAATAAATTGGTAGGCAAAGGAAACACCGTATTGATAATTGAGCACAATCTAGACGTTATTAAAACCGTTGATTATATAATAGATATTGGTCCTGAGGGTGGAAAACAAGGTGGGAAAATTATGGCGTTGGGCACCCCCGAAGAAATTGCCAATGACAAAAAAGGCTATACTGCCCAATTCCTTAAAAAAGAATTAAATTAGACGTTAGATGCTGTGTGTTGGATGAAATAATAATTATAAAGAAAACTGACAACAGAGAACTGAATACTATGAGAGACGAACAAATACCAAAAAATTGGAATCAAGTAAAAACAAATGACTCCTGGGCCATTTTTAAAATCATGGGAGAGTTTGTAGGTGGCTATGAAAAAATGAGCCGTATTGGCCCTTGCGTTTCCATTTTTGGGTCTGCCCGAACAAAACCAGACCATAAATATTATAAATTGGCAGAAAGCATCGCCAAAAAAATCACTGAAAACGGTTATGGCGTCATTACAGGAGGCGGCCCTGGCATTATGGAAGCTGGAAACAAAGGTGCTCACCTAGCCGGTGGAACTTCCGTGGGCTTGAATATTACACTTCCTTTTGAACAACATAACAATCCATATATAGACAGCGATAAAAGCATCGATTTTGATTACTTTTTCGTGAGAAAGGTTATGTTCGTAAAATATTCACAAGGCTTTGTGGTAATGCCCGGTGGCTTTGGGACCTTGGATGAATTTTTTGAAGCCTTAACCCTCATACAAACACACAAAATCGATAAATTCCCACTAATTCTTGTTGGAACTGAATTTTGGGGAGGTCTTTTTGAATGGATAAAAACCACCCTTCTTGAAGCAAATAACAACATAAGTGCAAAAGATCTGGATTTGGTACATTTAGTCGATACAGAAGACGAAGTGCTTCAAATTTTAAATGATTTTTACAACGAATATAACCTAAGTCCAAACTTTTAATTTTAAACTATTCGAATGTTTAAAAAGAAGCTAACATTGGTTTTTATGATTGTTTCCCTATCAATAAATGCTCAGGAAACCATAAAGACCATGGTTTACAATCTGCTTGAATTTCCATCTGCATTTCCGCCTAACCGCGAAGAAATTCTAAGAGACATTATTGACGAATACGAACCGGATATCTTTATGGTTTGCGAATTGGAAAACGAAACTGGAGCAAATCTTATCTTGAATACTTCATTGAATGACGAAGGAAACAACTATATAATGGCTCCTTTTGAACCTAGCCAATCCGGAGATCCAGACCATCAACAGTTGGTTTTTTACAGAAAGGGAATGTTCACTTTGGAAGCTTCCGAAGTTTTACCTACTCCCGTTCGCGACATTAACCATTATACCTTAAAGCTTAGCACTGCCGACCAACAAACCGATCCAGTGCTTTTTGAAGTTTTCGTGACACACTTAAAATCCAGTACAGGTACAGCAAACAAACAATTGAGATTGGAGATGGTGCAACAATTTACCAATAGATTGGAAACCTTGGATCCAAATTCCTTTGTTCTCTTCGCAGGAGATTTCAACCTTTACACTGCGACCGAACCAGCTTACATTGAGCTTTTGGACCCAACAAACGCAATCGTGATGGTTGACCCAATTGACCGTCCCGGCTCTTGGAACAACAATATAAATTTTCAGGACATTCATTCACAGAGCACGCGAATTAGTTCAGGTCCTTTTGGTGCTGGAGCTGGCGGTGGACTTGATGATAGGTTTGATTTTATTACCGTTTCGGAAAACATGCTCAGTGACCCGAAATTAAAATACTTAGATGATACTTATAAGTCTTTCGGGAATAATGGCAATTGTTTTGACAACAGTATAAATAGCCCCGACTGCTTCGGAGATTTCAGCCAAGCATTGCGGGAGAATCTTTATAATATGAGCGACCATCTTCCTATTGTGATGAATCTTGAAACAAACAAACAAATTGTTTTAAGCAATGATGACTTTTCATTGGCATCACCGATTGAACTTGAAAACACCTTGGTTACCGAAAAATTAAATATTCGCTTAAATTCAAATCTTTCGGAAAAATTTTCGTTTGAAGTTTATAATGTTCTCGGCCAAAAACTTTTGGAGTACACTTCAGAAAATTCAGATTATATTTCAATTGATGCAAGCCAATTAACAAGTGGCATATATTACTTAAAAACAAACCTTCCAACCTCGCAGACTTTTAAATTCCTCAAAACTTTTTGATAATCAGAAGCATTTTATATAGTATCTTTTTTTGTTTGACGTTTCAAGCTATGGCGCAGCACACCCTGAACATTGATGCTACGCTGAATCCTTCGCAGAAAACGCTTTCCATTAAACAGCAAATTACCTATAAAAACACTTCCGAAGATACTTTAAAGGAAATCTATCTATTCGATTGGGCAAACAGTTTTTCGTCCAAAACAACACCATTGGGAAAACGTTTTGCCGAAAATTATGAAAGCGCATTTCATTTTGAAAAAAACGAAGATCGCGGAAGAACAGCTATTGAAAAGATTTATAGCAACCCCACTACCCCACTGCAATGGCAACGCGGCGATGCAGTTGATATTCTAAGAATTATTCCTGAAATTCCAATAAAGCCCGGAGATAGCTATATTTTCAATTTGGAATACACCATAAAAGTTCCGGATGACCGATATACGCGTTACGGTGTAAACAAACTTAATGACTACAAATTGCGCTATTGGTATATTGCGCCAGCCTTTTACGACGGCCAATGGCAAGTTTTCAGTAATAAAAACACGGATGATTTATTTTTGGTTCCCACGGACTTTAACATTTCACTCCACCTGCCAAAAAACTATACCGTTACTTCAGATTTTGATGTAGTTTCTGAAACTGTTTCAGAAAATATGACAACCACAGAGCTATCAGGGAAAAATCGTTCCAATGCGGTTTTATATCTTGAAAAAAATCCAAACTTCGAAACAATTGAAACTGATAAGTTAACAATAGTTACAAACCTTCAAAACAGAAGGGTAAATCCGCCTGTGCAAGCTTTAATGATAGATCGGGTTGTTCGGTTTTTAAATGAAAAACTTGGACCATATCCTTTTAACAAAATGGTTATCAGTGAAACGGACTATAAAACCAATCCTGTTTACGGACTTAATCAATTGCCCAGTTTCATCAGCCCATTTCCAGATGGTTTTGAGTATGATATGGAGCAACTAAAAACCATAACCCGACATTATATTGACAATACCATAGTACTTAATTCCCGTTATGATTATTGGTTGCAGGATGCCTTTCAGATTTATTTGATGATGGAATATGTGGATACCTATTATCCTAAAATGAAGATGATCGGTAATTTGAGCAACTGGATTGTAATACGTTGGGCTCACTTGGCAGACCTTGAATTCAATGATCAATATCCAATGCTTTATATGAATATGGCGCGAGGCAATATTCATCAATCATTGACAACGCCAAAGGATTCCTTACTGAAATTTAATATGAATATTGCCACAGGATATTATGGTGGTAGTGGTTTAAAATATTTAAACGATTATTTGGGTGATGGTATTTTGAATAGCAGTATAAAGGAGTTTTATGCCGAAAATAAATTGAAGTCCATTAAATCCTCGGATTTTGAAGCATTTCTATCTGAACAGACGGACCTTCCTATTAATTGGTTTTTTGAAGATTTTGCAGACACCCGTAAAACGATTGATTTCAAAATTAAAAAAGTTGAAAACAAAGGAGATTCTTTAAAAGTTTTCATCAGAAACAACAGAAAAACAAAACTTCCCGTTTCATTGTATGGACTCAATAAAGACGAAATTGTTTTTAAAACCTGGACAGAACCCATTGATAGTATTTCTTCAATTACTATCCCCTCAAGAGACATAAAGAAGTTAGCGCTTAATTTTGAAGGGGAAATTCCAGAATACAATCGCAGAAATAACTATAAGTCCCTAAATGGTTTGTTTAATAAACCAATACAGTTCCGTCTTTTCCAAGATGTGGAAGACCCAAGTTATATGCAGTTTTTCTTTATGCCTATTTTTGAATATAACTTGTATGATGGTGTTTCTGCTGGATTACGGTTATACAACAAAACTGTGCTTCCTAAGGCTGTTCACTATAGTTTGGAGCCACAGTTCGGGTTTCGTTCCAAAACACTTGTGGGACGGGCATCCGCTAGCTATACCCAAATCATGAATGAAGGCAATCTGTATGCTATGCGCTATGGTTTTTCAGGAAACTATTATTCCTATGACCGTGGACTTTTCTATAAAAAATTTACTCCCTATATCACTTTTGCTTTCCGCAATCCTGATTTGCGGGACAATGAAAAACAATTCATAAATCTTCGGAGCGTGAACGTTTATCGCAATGATGATCCAAACAATACGGATCAGGAGCCAAACTACAGCGTTTTTAACCTCCAATATGTTTATTCTGACCCTAACTTGATCAATTATTTTAGAAGTGTAGTTGATTATGAAATTTCATCGAAGTTCAGTAAGGTTTCTGTTAATCTTGAATACCGAAAACTCTTTTTGAGCAATAGACAGTTGAACTTACGTTTTTTTGCAGGAGCATTTCTTTTCAATGATACGCGTGAAGATGAGGATTTCTTTAGTTTCGCATTGGATCGTCCAAATGATTATCTTTTTGATTATAATTATTATGGACGCAGTGAAGACTCTGGACTCTTTAGCCAGCAGTTAATTATTGCCGAAGGTGGATTTAAATCTCAGTTAGAACCCGCCTTTGCGAACAGTTGGATAACAACCGTAAACGCAAGTACCAATATTTGGAAATGGATATACGCTTATGGCGACGTAGGGCTCGTTCACAATAAAGCCCGTGGCACAAATACCGTTTTTGACAGTGGAATACGTCTTAGTTTAGTAGCTGATTATTTTGAACTTTATTTCCCTGTATATTCCAGTTTGGGCTTTGAACCGAATTTGCCACATTACGATGAGAAAGTTCGATTTATTGTAACCATAAGCCCAAAAACTTTATTGGGGCTATTTACTAGAAGATGGTACTAACCTTTTCCTAAATTTCTAACTATTTGTAGTTATTAAGTGTTTCTAAAAACTTCTCGTGCATTGCATCAGTATAGTCTAAATGAGTCACAATGCGAAGTTTTCCTTGACCCATTCCACTAATTTTTATATTTTTTTTAAGTAGGTCATCTATAAATTTTTCTCCTGAAATGCCTTCAGAAAGATAAAAAATCACAATATTCGTTTCGGTTGGCTCCACTTTTTTTATGTAAGATTGCTTCAAAAGCATTTCTGAAATTTCCAAAGCTTTTTTATGGTCATCAGCCAAGCGCTCCATGTTGTTTTCCAAAGCATAGATTCCAGCAGCAGCCATAAAACCTATTTGACGCATTCCTCCACCGAGCACTTTTCGGACTCGCATAGCTTTTTTCATTATTTCTTTTTTGCCAATTAGAACACTTCCCATTGGTGTGCCCAGACCTTTGCTAAGACAAACAGAAATTGTATCGAAAATCTTTCCATAATCTTTAGGATTTTGTTTTTGAGCAACCAAAGCATTCCAAATTCGAGCTCCATCCAAATGAAGACCCAACCCATGCTTATCACATACTTTACGGATTTTTTCAATTTCAGAAAAATCATAACAAGCACCGCCACCTTTATTTGTGGTATTTTCCAAACAAACCAAACTTGTTAGTGGACTGTGGTAAAAATCAGGTGGGTTTATGTTCTCCTCCACTTGTGCGGCAGTAATCATCCCACGGTTGCCGTCAAGCAATTTACAGGAAACCCCGCTATTGAAAGAAACTCCACCACCTTCATAATTGTAAACATGCGCCCATTTATCAGCAATCAACTGTTCTCCAGGCTGGGTGTGCATTTTTATGGCGGCTTGGTTGGCCATACTTCCTGTTGGAAAAAAAAGCGAAGCGTCCATTCCAAACATTTCTGCCAGTTTTTGCTCCAGTTTGTTGGCTGTAGGGTCTTCTTTATAAACATCATCACCCACTTCGGCATTTATGATTGCTTGCATCATTCCCTGAGTGGGGCGGGTTACGGTATCACTCCTTAAATCTATAATCATAGTTTAATTTTCTCTGAAAAATTTTCCGCTTTCTTCAAAATTTTTTATCATTTCTGAAATATCTTCATCTAGCTTAACCAACAACAAAGACTTATTGTGGTCTGCATTTATATTTTTGTATTTGGAATTGTTTGTCAAATCAAATTCATTAATTTTTTTTTCAAAAGCATTACCCTCCAAAATAAATTTATACTCTTTGTGACAGGACTGTACAGACATATTATCAAAGGCATTATTGTCAATCTTTTCAGCTTCAAATGGCTTGACAACTTCTTTTTTTAAGTCTTGTTTTTCCTTTAGTGCCTTCTTAATGTTTTTACTCATACCAATAGGGATAGGCATAAAGCTTCCACAATTATCAAATTTTTGAAACTTCAGTTTGTCTTCATCTTCCTTCCAAAAAACATATACTGCATAATAAGTTGATTTCGAGATACAATACTTTCCGCCAGGCATTACGAACATTTGGATATTTCCATCACAATAATCCTTTCTTAAAAAATATTCTGGATTTTGCTGCATTTCAAGCTCAGCCATTTTTTGAGCCACAAGCGCATCAACAAAAGCTTCATCGTTCTGCGCGAAACAAATACACGTTACTAATAATGCACAAAAGGGTAGGATTTTTTTCATAAAAGAGGATTCTTAAAGAGATTTACTATTTCAGAAATACATATTTCTAAGAAATTATAAAATTAGCCGAAAAATACTTCCCCCTCACAAAGTTAATAGTATTTTTGCTGAAATTCTTACCCAATTATGACCACAACAGACCAAATCAAAGACCTTAAGACACGGTTAGATGCCTTGAGGCGCTATCTTTGACATTGCTGGAAAAAGCATAGAAATTACCAACGACGAAGAAAAAACCTTCGACCCCAATTTTTGGAACAACCCCCGCGAGGCAGAAGCCTTTATGAAAGTCTTGCGTACTAAAAAAAAGTGGGTTACCGATTACGAAACTGCAAAAACACTTACCGAAGAAGCTGAAATTCTTCTTGAATTTTATAAAGAAGGAGAAGAAAAGTCTGAAAATGTAGATGTGGCCTTTGAAAAAGCTGAATCTGCAATTGAAGCTCTGGAATTCCGCAATATGCTTGGCGAAGAAGGTGATGATATGAGTGCCGTGCTCCAAATCACCGCCGGTGCCGGCGGGACAGAAAGTTGCGATTGGGCACAAATGCTAATGCGGATGTATTTAATGTGGGCACAGAAAAACGATTACAAAGTAAAAGAGCTCAACTTCCAGGCAGGCGATGTGGCGGGCGTAAAAACCGTAACGCTGGAAATTGAAGGCGAATATGCTTTTGGCTGGTTAAAAAGCGAAAACGGCGTACACCGCTTGGTGCGTATTTCGCCCTTTGATAGTAACGCCAAGCGCCATACCAGTTTTGCAAGTGTTTACGTATATCCGCTTGTGGACGATACCATTGAGATTGAAATAAATCCTGCCGATATTTCGTGGGATTTTGCCCGAAGCAGTGGCGCCGGCGGACAAAACGTGAACAAGGTAGAGACCAAGGCCATCCTTACCCACCATCCAACCGGAATCATTATCCACAACAGCGAGACCCGCAGCCAGCTTGACAATCGCGAAAAAGCGATGCAGATGCTCAAATCGCAATTGTATGAAATAGAACTTCGCAAGCAAATGGCACAGCGTGCCGAAATTGAGGACAACAAACTTGCCATAGAATGGGGCTCGCAAATACGCAATTATGTATTACACCCTTACAAACTTGTAAAAGATGTGCGTACAGGCCACGAAACCGGAAACACAGACGCAATGCTGGATGGCGAGATTGATGAGTTTTTAAAGGCTTATTTGATGATGACTGGGCAGAAGGAAAAGTTGGATGAATTATAAATCTCAATTCTATATATTGCAGCATAATTTAAATAATCCTTAAAATGAAATATAAATTACTCATTTATACATTTTTGGTTACAATGTTGGTAGGTTGTAGCAAGGACGGTAGTGATGATAATACATCTTTTACATTTCAAGTGGAAGTTCAAAATGTTACGGATAGGGCTGCGACTGTAATCTGGACAAGACCTGAAGGTTCAAATATTACCTACCAAGTTTATCTTAATGATGAATTGATTGAAAGCAGTTATAGGCAGAACACCTATACATTTACTGGCCTTTTAAGTGAGACTTCTTACAGTGGAAAAATTACTGCAACTAATGGAAGTGAAACTACAACGGTAGGTTTTGCTTTCAATACAGAGGATTATGTGCCAAATATATATGAAAGTGGTGCTTATCTTAATAATCAGCAAGCTGTGAATGAATTTGGCTCACACCATTACAACGAAATTCGTTATAATCTAATAATCACTGGTCCAGAAATTTATGACTTAACTCCGTTAAATGACCTAAAAAAAGTGCACGGAACTATAGAGATTGAACATACAATTGTCCAAACATTTGAAGGATTGGACAACCTGGAATTTATTGGGGAGGATTTTGATATTCATTACAACCCAAATTTGGTTGATTTAAATTCATTGCAAAAACTTACACATATAGGTAATGATCTAATATTTTATTCCAACCCTATTTTAGAAAATGTAAATGGGCTTTCAAATGTATCCCTATTCACAGGAGCCTTTCAACTTGAAGGTTCAAAAATTGAATCGTTGAATATTTTGAATGATGCAACACAGCTAAAAAATATATACATTGGTTTAAACCCTGAATTACGCTCAATTACTGGATTTCAAAATGTAACCAAAATAGATGACTTTTTTGAAGTGCATGATAATCCTTCACTTAATACATTAAGCGGTTTATCTTCAATAACTGAAATCAATGGTCAAGGTTTTTTTATCGACTTAAATACTAGTCTGGACTCAATAGAACTTATCAATTTGACATCACTCGGAGATCAAGTTTTTATTTTTGAAAATGGAGCAATAACTAATTTAGACTGTTTTTATAATGTTATTGGTACGGTAAGGGATATATGGATTTCGAATCAAAATATGCTAGGTGATTTCTGTGGAATTTCAAATACAGTGCTCTCTAGTTCAGGCACTCTTACAGTGGAGGGAAATCTTTATAACCCCACTCTTGAGGATTTTCAAAACGGAAACTGTAGTCTATAAAAAACAAAGGGAACAATTTTAACACAAAATATTAATTGCCAGTAACCTTGAAATAGTTTTTGGCAAAAATAAATGTCCCTTCATCTGTATAGCCCTCCAAAGTGATTTCAAATACACCTAAAACATCTGATGTATAAAAAGAAGTAACATAGTCTTTTTCATCAAGCACTACATTGGGTTGCCAAAGTAATTGCACCCTATAATCAGGAATTCTTGAAAATGCTGATTTATCATTATAATCAGCTTTGTATTGTTTCTTTTTCTTAACAGCGGGTGGTAAATTCAATTCCTCAACATAATCTTTTGAATGTGAGGGCACAAAATTGCCCTTTTTGGTTTCCACTGCGATAATACCACTAAATATTTTAGGTCCGTAGCGATAAGGTTGAGTAATAACGCGGATGCTTTTAATTTCTCGCGCATTGTAGTTAATAAGGTCTCCATTATTCTGGATTTGCATTCCATCCATAAGTACCAAAGGCGGAATATCATTAAATTTTGCGATTCCATTGGGGTCGTAAGCATTGTTTACCTCAAAATGCGCATCTGCTCCGGAGCCCCGTATAGCGGCAAGTGTAACAACTTCAATAAAAGTTTCCCTAACTGTTGTGAAACGGGTGTAATCATCAAGCAAAAAGACGTTTCCTAAATTATCATAGAATGCAGGATTAATTTTGTTGCCCAAAATACTGTCTTTTTTAATTTCAAAATACGCATTCTCTACCTGAACTTGCACACTTCGTTCTTCTAGCCAATCTTTTAAATTTGGATCTAACTTTAATAATTTTGCATGGGTTCCACCCAATTCAAAATCTTTTTTGTCCATAACGAGCGTATAATTGGCGGTATTCTGTTCAGAATCATTTAATTGAACAATACTCTTTTCAGCATCATACCCTTCAGCTACCGAAAAGAAAAACCTTCCATTTGCATCTGTCTTCGCTATTTTAAAAATGAAATCTTTTCCAGGAATAGTTAGCGAAACTTCTTTGTTGGCAACCGGGCGGCTATCAGTTCTGGAAATTACGATGCCTGAAATTAATTCACCGCGAATTTCAGGGATGTAAAATACTTCCGAAGGAACATCTTTCGGTTTTGTTGGGGCATTATCCGAAATTTCAATTGGACTTATTTTTCTGATTGAAACCGCATAGTTTCCACCAATATTACCGAAACGATTTTCAATATTCAAGGTTACTTTTTCGCGAAAGCCATAAGATTGTTTATCTGAAGTGATTTTTATAGTTTCTACATTGCTTTTTCCATTAGAAAATTCTGAAGTACTTTTTGATGCAAATTTAACTTTAATAGTATCTACGGTTTTCTTTACGCCATTTGGTTTTATGAAAGTATTTATGATGTAAATATTTTTTTGAAAATAAGCATCCTGTGCATTATTTCTTGAAAAATTGGTATAACCGATCAGTTTGTAAATTCCTGTTTTTAATGTTGAAGGAATAAAAAAATCACCATTCGCTGTTCCGTTTTCAACTTTCAGTTTATGACTGAAAACCACGGAATCGTTTTCGTTTCGCAAAGAAACATACAATACCTTGCTGAGTTTGCTCGCTTTATTGGCCGCATCCAGATTGAAGGCTTTGTACTGAAGCAGCTCACCAGCCAACAATACGTTGGAATTAATAGAGAGCGTAACTTTTTCCTTAGGAAAAACCGTTATATCTACCGATACATCTTGCTTCGGAATTTGTGCTTTTGCCACAAAACCACAAATAATAAACAATATGAAAAATAGTTTTTCTGTCATAATCAATCTTCCCAAAAATCGGGTCTTACATTTGATGAAAAAGAGGTGCATACGGCACATTCCGGTTTGGCAATGGTATAAATTGTATTTTGGACCAAATGAATTACTTGGTAATTGAAATAGCTTAAATATGTAAAGATTGCTTCACGTTCATTTGGATCGTTATCCAAGGTAGAATTATCTCGATAATCTAATACGAGCACATCACAATCCACGAAATAGGGAGGTTTTTCCATACCAAAATCCTCATAATTAAAATAAATCCGCTTTGATGTCATTGAAGAAGCCTCAAAGAAACCTAAAACCTTTTCATTTGGATTTGCTTCCGAAACCATATTTCCGGTAACATAGCCCGGTTGTCCTTGGGATAGCAAACTTCCTACACTTCCCAATTCTTTCACTATTTTATAAAAGGTATATGCTTCTACGCTCTGTACGTATTGTTTTACCAATATACTGTAACGGGTTTGCATTTTTGCATCCAATCTTGAAAGATAATTCACAGGAAACCGCACTACCCTATTTTCATTGAGTTCTGTAGTAGCGGTTTGGTTGATGCCTGTTGAATATTCCGTTGAATAGCAAATTATTTCAGGTTCACGTGGAGTCAAAATAACATCAAAAGTATACCACTCATCATCAAAATTTATTATTTCAGCAGTATAAGGAGAAGGGTATGGAGCTACTATTTTATATGTTTCTTCATATTCATACCTGAAATATTTTGCATTGCCAGTTGGGTCCTCGGTATTTACCAATACCTGAACGCCATCCTTATCATCCGCTGGACTTATAATTCTTTCCGCATAAACATCATCCATTTCTACCGAAGGCGGCAAGGTTACAGCAGACGAAGTGTACTGTTTTCCATCTTGAGTAACAATATTCAAAGTATAGGAAGTATTGGGCCGGGCAAGAAATGATTGATTTGAAATATAGAAGCCTGTGTCGTTATCCTGAGAAAAACTAAAATTGTCTCCATTAGTGCTTACAACGGTTACGGTTGCGTTATTTTCTATTAAAATCGAAGTATCTTCAAGAGAAGAAGTTCTACTGAGTTTTACAATCTGTGGCTTCAGTTCATCGGTAATGGTGCTTTCCACCACCAAAACGTTTTCATAGTTAACTGTTTCTATTTCATAGGGTTCAGTACAACTCATTTGAAAAAGCAAAATTAGAAGAAATGCCGTATATAAAATTTTTGTCTTCATCATTCCTAAAATTTAAAGTTATACGTTATGGTTGGTACTGGAACTGAAAATATAGAGGTTTGGTAGGCTTTTATCTGTCCTTCCTCAGTTACAAAAAATACCGAATATGGGTTGTTTCTCCCTAAAACGTTATAAACTGATATATTAATAAAACTATGGGCCAATTTTTTCAGTTTATGGTTGCCTTCAATATTTACACCCAAATCCAAACGATAATAATCTGGAATCCGGAATTGGTTGCGGTCGCTGTAAAGCACCTGCTCCTCACCAGCAATAACATACCGCCCAATTGGGTATGTAATTGGTCTCCCTGTTTGATATGTAAAATTTCCTGAAAAACTAAAACGTTTGGTTAGTTTATAGTTTGCAACAACCGAGAAATCGTGCGGTTTATCATAATTTGCCGGGAAAAATTCGCCATTGTTCACGCGTTCCTGCATAAGTTGACTGTCCAGTTTTACTTCAGATCGTGAATAACTATAACCTACATAACCATTGAACCTGCCAGAATTCTTTTTTACTAAAAACTCCACGCCGTAAGCTCTTCCCTCACCTTGCAATAAGTCGGTTTCAAGGTCATCATTTAAAATTAGCTGTGCCCCTATCTTATAATCCAAAAGGTCTTGCATAGTTTTATAATAGCCTTCAATACTGAATTCGACATCTTTTCCGGAAAGATTCTTAAAGAACCCCAAACTATATTGATTGGCGCGTTGTGGCGCTATGTTTAAATCTGAAAGCTTCCAAATATCCGTTGGAGATTGCGTTGTGTTTGTTGATAGTAAATGTAGATATTGAATAGTCCTGTTGAAACCGGCCTTTACCGAAAAATCGTTCCCCAATAAATAACGGGCTGAAATTCTATATTCAGGGCCACCATAGGTTTTTATGGATTCGTTTTTACCAAATTCTTTTACCTCAACTATGGAACTTTCACTTTTTGGAACCCCATCTTCATAAACGTTTTGGGTTGCGGGACCAAGTGCAGAATAGAAAGAGTAACGCAAGCCTAAATCCAGAAGTAATTTATCAGTAACTTCAAATAAATCTGCGAGATAAACGGCAGATTCCAATCCTTTTTCACGATCAATTTTTTTTGCTTTCACATCAGAAATTGCACCGATCGGTTCAATATTTCCAGGATCAATAGTATATAATTTACTGCTGAGGCCATAGCTCAGCTTGTGTTTGTTGCTCAGTTTATAATTGAAATTAAGCTTGGCTTGATATTCGTTCAGTTCATATCCAAAATCGAAATTCTCGTTGGCATCAGCTTCATAATTGATTCCATATTTATACTGACTGCTAACCAAAATAAGCTCTGCCCTACTCTTTTCACTAAAATTGTGACCGTATTTCAATGAAATCAAACGGTTGTTATAATCAAAAATAGAGTCTGAAGTTATGCTGAAACGGTCTTTGCTGAAGTAAAATGTACCTTGAATATTGTTTTTATCGTCAATATTGTGTTTGTATTTCACAATGCCATCATAAAAGGAAGCTTCGCTGTTTTTCAGTTCCTCTTCGTCCAAACTTCTTAATATCCAATCGGAATAAGTAGCTCTAAAACCTGCAATCAATGATGCTTTTTCCTTTACTACAGGAAATTCTACTGCAAGATTTGCGGTTATTGGCCCGACGGAACCTTCGCCTTTAAACTTTTCCATATTGCCAGATTTGGTTTCAATATCAAAAACCGAGGAAAGACGTCCTCCATATTCAGCAGGAATGCTGGCTTTATAAATTTCCAAACTTCCTGTGGTAAAAGGATTTACTGCCGAAAAGAAGCCCAAAAAGTGTGATGGATTGTAAAGTACAGCGTCATCCAACAGAATCAGGTTTTGGTCAGCCCTTCCACCACGTACGTTGAAGCCACTAGAGCCTTCGCCGGTTGTTTTTATTCCGGGCATTGTTGTAGCAACTTTTAAAATATCGCGCTCGCCCAAGACCAATGGAATTGTTTTTATAGCTTCAATGTCTATATTGGTAACGCCTACAACGGCATCGCGCACATTGGCGTCTTTTTTAGATTTAACCACCACTTCTTCCAATGATTCGGTGTTTTCCCGCAATTCAATATTTAGCGAGCCATCTCCGTACATTATAACATCCTGCCGGATTTTTTCAAAACCCAAAAGATTGGTTTCCAGTTTGTTCAAACCATATTGCAGCCGAATGCTAAAATGACCGTCAGTATCCGTTACTGCGTATTTGGTTCTATCTGTAGTTGATATGGATAGGTTTTGCAGCGGTTCACCTGTTTTCGAATTTTTAAAAATCCCTGTGAGCAGGTATGTTTTATTTCCGGCATTAGGGCGCTGTTTTCCTATAGTTACCAATTTTCTTTGTTGAACGGTTTGCCTTTCAGTATATTCTTCTTGAAAAATTGGAGCGTTATTGTTTTGCCCAATTACCTTTTCATCAGGTTTTGCTTCGTTGAAATAGTCTGATGGCAACTCTGTGTAAACGTATGTATTGTTCAATAGAATTACATTTCCATCTTTTAAGACAAAATTGATATTTGTATTGCTTAAAATTGCATCCAGAACTTTTCTGAGAGACTCGTTTTCAAAAGTTTTCGTTACGAAATAACCTTTCAACCAAGATTCATCAAAATAGAACTTTTTATTTGAAAGAGTTTCGACTTTTAAAACCGCTTCTTTTAAAGATGTATTGTTGAAAGATGCCGTTATGTTTTGCTCGGTTTGAGCAAACAAACCAATAGAACTTAACAAAAATATAGTGATGGCAAAAAATCTATTTCGCATAAAAAGTCTCATCTAATCATTGTTGGATTTTTTCTATTTCTAGCCCATCAAGATATTTCACCAGTTTAATCATAAAACTGTCTGGGTTTGATTTATATAGGGTTCTATAGGTCTTGTAAAAATTGCGTATTTCTTCTTGTTTTTGAGGAAGCAATTTCCGAAGCTCTCGTTCTGAACCAATAACTGTGTAGTTATCACTATTCTTCAATACATAAAAATCAGCTTCAAAAAATTTATATTGTATTCCACTCTTCAAAGGCTTGTCTTTTTTCTTTTTGGTGTGTTTAATATAAAGATCCAGGCTATTTCCTATGTAGGCAGCTTCAAAATAACCATTAGCTGCTAGACCCAGATTGGTATCTGCCAATCTAATAAAGTTGCGGTCGTAAATGGAAAAAGACGCTACAAATTCAGGAATCAATTTTACATTGAAAATGCTCAAATTATCATCAGAACGCGTTAGTAAATCATCATTTAAAAGATCATATTTCAAAAAAACATTTACATAATATTGGCCGTTATAAGTCACAGAACCCTTAGCATAATCATAACCATTAAGGTATCTATAAGTTCCGTCGGTGTTCAAAAACATATCCGTGAACTCGGTTCCGTTGAATAGGCCGGTATTGTCCAAACCAACTATATCATCATAGGTTTCGTATATTTTGTCTTGGGAATTGAATTGGGAAAACGCCCCGATTCCAATGAGAAGAAAGAGCGAAAAAGAAAGAAGCGTTTTTTTATATACCATATTTATTTCTTGCGATTTTAAAAGTACATAAAATCGGTTCTTATTTGAAAAAATGAGATGTTAAACCTTTAAATAATTTTTTTTATCAATAACTTTTAATCGATTATCGAATATCAATGTTATTTTTACTTACACTTTTTTTTATGAAAGCCGCATCATTAAAAGAAATAAAAACCGAGCTCGATCAGCGGTCCACACAGGAATTGTTGGAGCTTTGCCTTCGGCTGTCAAAATTTAAAAAGGAAAACAAGGAGAGCTACTCACTTATTTATTATTTGAATCCGAAGATGAAGCAGCTTTCATACAAAGCATAAAAGCTAAAATAGATGAAGATTTTGAAACCATAAACACTAAAACATTTTTCTATATAAAAAAAAGTGTTCGGAAAATCTTGCGGGAGCTGAAAAAATTCATCCGCTATTCACAAAACAAAGAAACCGAAGTGGAACTTTTGCTTTATTTTTGTGAAAAGCTAAAATATTTCAAACCATCCATAAAAAGAAACACGACTCTCTCCAATTTGTACAACAGACAAATAGACTATATATCAAAAAAGGTGGAAACACTCCACGAAGATTTACAATATGACTATAGATTGGAGCTGAATGAATTATTGAAAAAGTAAACTTAGCATTAACGATATAAGGATGACAACACTTTACCATAATCCACGTTGCAGCAAATCGCGCCAAGCACTTCAACTTTTGGAGGAAGAGGGCGAAACCATTGAAATCATAAAATATCTTGAAAACGCTCCAAGCCACCTAGAATTGAAACAGATTATTGAACTTTTGGGAATAACGCCCATAGAACTTGTGCGAACGCAAGAAACACTATGGAAAGAAAACTACAAAGGCAAAAATCTGAGTAATGCAGAAATAATTGAGGCCATGATTCAAAATCCAAAGTTAATTGAACGACCCATAGCAATTAAGGGAACCCATGCGGTAATAGGAAGACCACCATCTAAAGTGCTTGAAATTTTATAGTTTCGGATTTTTATTTAACAGAAATTTAGCAGTTCCTAATTAAACCACGGCTATTTTCGTGTGTCAAAATTGCTAAAGATTACATGAAATTCAATCTCTTATTGCTATTCGCTTTTACCACCTCACTCTTGGTGGCACAAAACCCTGAAAAAAAAGAAGTTAACGTTAAAGGCCTTGTTCTTGAAGAAGGTACTGACTATCCCTTGGAATATTCCACTGTTTCGTTCATAAACAAACAAGGAAAAACCGTTACCGGAGGAATAACAGATACCGAGGGAAAATACAGTATTCACGTACCAGCAGGTGTTTATACCGTGAAATATGAGTTTATTTCCTATAAATCAAAAGAAGTTCCAAACCAAAACCTAACCAAAAACACTACCCTTCCCACTGTAAAACTGGCTTTGGACGCTGCAAGTTTAGATGAAGTTGTAGTTCGTGCCGAAACTACTGAAGTTCAAGTCAGACTCGATAAAAAAATATACAACATTGGCAAAGACCTTACCGCAGGTGGCGCTACCGTTAGCGATGCATTGAATAACGTCCCATCTGTTACGGTAGATGTAGATGGTGCCATTGCACTCCGTGGAAATGATAACGTTCGTATCCTTATCAACGGCAAGCCTTCTGCAATTGCGGGGTTTGGCTCTACGGATGCACTGCGACAGCTTCCTGCCGAAGCTATTGAGAGAGTTGAAGTAATTACATCGCCTTCCGCCCGTTATGATGCCGAAGGAACTGCGGGAATTTTAAATATCATCCTCAAAAAAGAAAAAACGCTTGGTCTTAATGGTTCACTTAGCACAAGTATTGGAGTTCCCCTTAATAGTAATGCATCAGGGAACATAAATTTAAGAACAGACAAGTTCAATATTTTTAATACAACTGGGGTTTATTATAGAAATAGTCCCGGAAAGGCTTTTTTTAACAATAATTATTTTTCCAGAACTTCTATAGATAGTCTTGGAAACCCAATTACAATTGATCCAAAATATGACCAGGTTATAGAAAATAGAAAATATGACCGTATGGGAAAAGGATTCAATACCAACTTGGGCATCGAATATTTTTTAAGTGACCGATCATCAGTTACGGCGAGTGCCTTTTACCGCAAAGGAGATGGTAATGACGAAACTACCAATAATACGTTCAACTACAACGACAATACGGTTGAACAACAAATTACGAGAAATGAGAAAGAAGGCGAAGATGATGAAACCTATCAATTATCATTGAATTACGTAAATGAATTTAACGATAACGGCCACAAGCTTACCGCCGATTTTCAATATGAGAACGATACCGAAACCGAAACATCCTTTATCTCGGAAAGGCTTATTTTTCCAACAATTGATCCACTGCCGGCAGAGGATATAATTCAAAAAGAAGACCAGCAGGAATATTTGGCTCAAGTAGATTATGTACTTCCCATAGGTGAAAATGCACAGTTTGAGGCAGGATATCGCGGTAATTTTAAAGAATCCATTACAGACTATACTTTATTTGAGGAAGATGGTATTACGGGGAATTTTATAAGAAATGATAACATTTCAAATATTTTCACCTATAACGAAAACGTAAACGCCTTTTATTCACAATATGGAAATAAATTAGGAAAATTTTCTTTCCTATTAGGCCTTCGATTGGAAAACACTCAATTAAAAGGGAAAGTTGATGCTGAAAACATTACCGGAAACACTTCTTTCGACTTAAATTTTGATAAAAATTACACGGGTCTTTTTCCAACGGTAAATCTTACCTATGAGTTGAAGGAAAACGAAAACATAACACTTGGTTACAACAGACGTATAAACAGACCTCGTAATTGGTTCATCAATCCATTTCCATCACGTTCAAGTGAAGCCAATGTATTTCAAGGAAATCCAGATCTGGATCCTGCGTATGCAAGCGCTTTTGATTTGGGATATTTAAAACGTTGGAAGAAACTTACTTTAACGTCCTCTATCTATTACCAGTACGAAACCGATGCCTTTGAAAGAGTGCAGGAGGAAACCGGTGAAGTAACCGGTAATGGAATTCCAGTAATCCGTACCATTCCTATAAATCTTTCCACCAATGAACGCTATGGTTTTGAATTGGGGTTGCTTTATAACCCTACAAAATGGCTCAACCTAAACGGAAGTTTCAACTATTTTCTCTTCAAAACGGAAGGCTTTTTCAATGGCTTAGATTACGGTGCCGAAAACACTAGTTATTTTGGGCGTTTCAGCGGTAAAGTGAAGCTTCCCGCAAAAATTGAATGGCAAACCAACGCATTTTACAGAGGCCCGTCCAACAATTCCCAAACAGAATCTGAAGGCATTCTCTCCGTTGATATGGCAATGAGCAAGGACATTATAAACGACAACGGCACTTTAGCATTAAATGTTAGTGATTTGCTCAACAGCAGAAAAAGAAAAAGCCTAACTACAACAGATTCATTTACCAGTGAAAGTGAATTTCAGTGGAGACAGCGCCAAGTTACACTAACCTTCACCTATCGTTTCAACCAAAAGAAACAACGCCAGCGCCCTGACAGAAATGGCGGCGAAGATGAAGGTGGTTTTGAAGGTTAAACCTAGATTAATTGCATATAAAAAGAGGGAACCAAATTGGCTCCCTCTTTTTATATATCTTAAACTGTGAAGTTACGATTTCAATTTTTTCTTTTCTTCACGTTTCATTTTCCAATTCTCATAAAGTGAGCCACCTATCCAATATGGAAGAATACTAACTAAAAATATCATTAACCAAAAACCCATGGTAAGTATGATTAAAAAAGCAAGAAATCCTAAATATTGTTCAAATGTAAACATGATGTGGCGTTTTTAAAATGATGGTTCAAATATAAAAGGTTTTTTTGTAAAACAACAACAAAAATACCTGATTTATTCACAACAAATAAACAGCCGTGCGGGTTGAACAACTTTTGGCTTTTCGCTACCTTTGCATCAAAATAAAAGCTTTGAAAAAAAGTTCAATTAATTCAAAATAAACCATTTCACAATGCAATACAGAATAGAGAAAGACACTATGGGCGAGGTAAAAGTACCTGCCAATAAATTATGGGGCGCACAAACAGAGCGTTCTTTTGAAAATTTTAAAATCGGACCAAAAGCTTCTATGCCTTTGGAAATAATATATGGTTTTGCATATTTAAAGAAAGCAGCCGCCTACACCAATTGTGATCTTGGCGTTCTTTCAGAAGAAAAAAGAGATTTTATTGCAAAAGTTTGTGACGAAATTTTGGAAGGAAAACACGACGACCAGTTTCCGTTGGTAATCTGGCAAACCGGAAGTGGCACACAGAGCAATATGAACGTGAATGAAGTAATTGCAAACCGTGCCCATCAACTTGCCGGAAAAACCATTGGCGAAGGCGACAAAACCCTTCAACCAAATGATGATGTAAACAAATCGCAATCCTCAAACGATACTTTCCCAACGGGGATGCACATTGCTGCCTATAAAAAATTGGTTGAAACTACAATTCCAAGCGTTGAGCAGCTCCAAAAAACACTTTCAAATAAAGCTGATGAATTTAAAAATGTAGTAAAAATAGGCCGTACCCATTTTATGGACGCCACTCCCCTAACCCTTGGACAGGAATTTAGCGGTTATGCAGCACAACTTGAACACGGAATTAAGGCTTTAAAAAATACCCTTCCACATTTAGCGGAACTCGCTTTGGGTGGAACTGCCGTAGGAACTGGTTTAAACACACCAAAAGGTTACGACGTAAAAGTTGCTGGATATATTGCGAAATTTACTGATTTACCTTTTGTAACTGCACAAAACAAGTTTGAAGCTCTTGCCGCACACGATGCTTTGGTGGAAAGCCACGGCGCACTGAAACAATTGGCGGTTTCATTGAACAAGATTGCAAACGATGTAAGAATGCTTTCCAGCGGCCCGCGAAGTGGTATTGGCGAAATCAACATTCCTGCAAATGAACCCGGTTCTTCAATTATGCCGGGTAAAGTGAATCCCACGCAGTGCGAAGCGTTGACTATGGTTTGTGCGCAGGTAATTGGAAACGATATGGCTATTGCCGTTGGCGGAATGCAGGGACAGTTTGAACTGAACGTTTTTAAACCTGTTATGGCAGCCAATTTCCTTCAATCTGCTCAATTGATCGGGGATGCCTGCGTTTCGTTCGATGTGCATTGTGCTCAGGGAATTGAGCCAAATTATGAAGTAATCAAAAAACAGTTGAATAATAGCTTAATGCTTGTAACTGCACTAAATCCAAAAATTGGCTACTACAAAGCTGCGGAAATTGCAAATACCGCGCACAAAAATGGCACAACATTAAAAGAAGAAGCTGTAAATCTGGGGTATTTAACCGCAAAAGAGTTTGACGAATGGGTGAAGCCTGAAGATATGGTGGGAAGTCTTTAAGTTTTGATAAATTTAAAAAGGGTGAACTAATGTTCACCTTTTTTTACTTCGAACTTTTCTTTTTCTTCACATAAAATTTTTTATACCTAAAATACGATACAAAACTAAGAATCACTGCGAAGATTACTATATACCAAACAAATGTTGGAGTGGCAGGCGCATCGCCACTTGCATAACTATGCAGACCGCTTAGGTAAAAATTCACACCAAAATAGGTCATCATAATGGAAGCATAGGCGAAAAGTGCGAACACATTGAATGTCCATCGCCCGCGTAATCCGGGAACCAACCTGGCGTGAATCACAAACGCATATACCATAATACTGATTAGTGCCCAAGTTTCCTTTGGATCCCATCCCCAGTACCGCCCCCAACTTTCATTGGCCCATTGACCTCCCAAAAAATTTCCGATGGTCAATAACACCAAGCCAGCCGTCAAGGCCATTTCGGTAACAACGGTCAACTCACTGATGTTGATTTCCATACGCTTATAATTGCCTTTTGTGGTGAAAATCATAAGAAAAAGGGATGTTATGGCTAAAATCATTCCGAGGGTAAAAGGTCCATAGCTCATAACAATAACTGCCACGTGTATCATCAACCAATAACTGTCCAAAACTGGCTGTAGGTTCGCTATGGAAGGATCCAACCAGTTTTCGTGCGCAACCCAAAGGATGATTGCACCAACAAAGGCTGTTGAAGCTACCGTTAAATCACTTTTACGCCCAAAAGCTAAACCAAAGAAAACCGTTGCCCAAGCCACATAAACAACCGATTCATAAGCATCGCTCCACGGCGCATGACCGCTCACATACCAACGTAAAGCTAAACCAAGGGTCATTACGGCAAAGAAAACCCACATAATAATTTTTGATGCTTTTATAAGTGTACGAAGTATTTTTCGATCCTTGAAAAGTTGTGCTATAATAAAGACAAACATCAAAATGCCAAATAGCGCAAAGTATTTGTAGAGCCGGTTGAAAATATCAGCTTTATTGTAAATGGTCTCCGCACGAAGCTTGTTTTCAGAAGGCATCACTTCTTTTCCATATTTCTTTTGAAAATTGGTGATGCTTTCCAACAATTCATCAGCCTGTGTATAATCATCATTTTCACGTGCTTTCTTTAAACTATCGAAATACAGCGGGAGAATATTTTTTGCATACAGCGAATCCATTCCTTTCAAATTCGCATCACCCAATTCTGGGTATGAAACCCACTTGTTCCCTTCATCTTCAGGAATCGGGAATATTTTTAAAATACTTCCGCTCAAAGCAGAATTCAAAAGTGAAAAGTTCTCATGTGCCTTAATAAAATCCTTTTGAAACTGGTTCGGATTTGTGGTTCTCGTGGCAGCTTCCAGATAAGGCTCCAATTTATAGTTTCCTCTTTCATCAAAAAGATCCAATAGCGCAATATCTTTCTGCTCCTCGGGAACGCCGGCAACATGGCGGATGCTATCATTTCCTCGCTTTAAGGCAATCAGTGGCACTTCAACCCAAAGTCTTGGGAATTCTGTCATCGAAATAAAAACCTGATTAGCATCCAAGCCTTCATAATTATCACTACGACTTATTTTTCGTAAAAGCTCACTCGCAAAAGTGTTGATAGGCTTCATCCGACCATTGTCCTGTATTATCAAATGCCCAAACTTTGCCGCGTGTTCCTTACTAACGGCATTCGCTTTTATCAACGAATCTATTTGTTGTTTGGGAATCGCTGTGTGTGCTGGTTCTTCAACATCTTGAGCCATAGCTGGAAGTGAGACTAAAAACAACATTAGCATTGTCATTTTAGCCTTCTTTTTCTTAATACGATTCAGGATTTTTTCTAAATTTTTAAAACGGCTGCCTTTAAAAAATAGGATTCCCATTAAACCTATGTAAAGGAAAAAATAACCTATGTAAGTAATCCATGTTCCCCACCAATCATGGTTTACAGAAAGTATAGTTCCTCCTTCATCGGGGTCAAACCCTGATTGAAAAAAACGGTAGCCATGATGGTCAAGAACGTTGTTCATAAAAATGTCAGCATCAAAATGGGTTTTGTCAGCATCAATAACAGTCACCTTGCTTTTAAAAGATGAATATCCTTTTTCAGTTCCAGGATATTTTTCTGCAATAAAATCGTTCAAAGTAATACTAAAAGGCAGATCAATACTTTCGGAACCGTAGCCTGAATATACCTTTAAACCTGCAATTTCGGTTTCGGTGGGATTAATCGCCGTGCCTCTTCCACCTAGAAGTTCCACCGTTTTGGTTTCGTCTTTTGAAGAAATTTCAAGAATCAGGGCATCTTGATTTGCAGGTTCCCCAGTTCCTGCTTTCACTATACCATAATTTCCTTTGGTAATAGGTTCCGGCACTACAAACGAAATACCGCCCATTCGGTAAAGCGAGCGCAAGTTGAAAGGCTGCACACTATCTGCAACTACTTCTCCTTGGGATTGATCTGCCATTATCATAAAATTTCCATCAAAAGGACTGGAAATAGAATATTTTCCGTCTTCGGAATATGTAATGTTTATTGCGCCATCTGTTGGTTTATTTATTGCGAAAAGAATATTGTGGATATTAGAAACCTCGCCTACTTTCACCCAATGGTCGTGTCGCTCCCCATCTCCAGATTCAACTATTTTAAGATATTCTTCGCCATTTTCAGATTTTGTTAATCCCTCTATTGCGCCCTTGATAAAATTTTTGAACTTAATGGTTACAGGTTGGCCATTATAATCAGTATTTATTGTGAAATCATTATTTAGTTTTTCGGAAAGCCTTAGCTTTTTTGGTTTCAGTTTTCTGCGCTGCGCCACACCATCAACCATATAATCACCATCAATAAATACGTCAAGATAGGTTTGATCCGATAGGATTGTATTTTCGGTCTGTCCTTCACGAATGTGCATTATCCCTTCAAAACCTATATATCTAGTAACAAAAGCTCCAACAATGACCAAAATAAAGGCCAAGTGCAACATCAACGAAGCCCACATTTCACGCTTGTGAAGGTTATATCTAAAAATATTACCAACAAAGTTGATTACAAAAAGTAACATTATGGCCTCAAACCACCAAGCATTATATATTAGCTCTCTGGTGTAGGGCGTAGGCGGACTTTGTGAATCGGCGTCCATAAATGTTCCCGCTGCCATAGCGACTGCAAAAACGATAAATAAAACAGCTGTTAAACGAGTTGAGAAAAGAACGGAAGCAATCTTTTTTTGCATTATAGGGAATTTTGGCGCAAATTTAGGGAATTACGACCATTTAAGCTACTTAAATCTGTTAACTATTGCTCCTTTTGAGTACCTTCATTTCTAGCATTGAAAACGTTCAAGTGAATGAAAGTTCCCATATTTCGAGCGCGGTTTTTTGCAATATTAGCCGTCTCTCCTTCAAAAAGCTCATCAATGGTTTCATGCCAAAGATTAATCCACGTACCAAAGTGAAGTTCATTTATTGTGCCGCCAACTTTTTTATCTACTTCAATGTGAGCGTGCATAGGGTTTCCGAAGTATTTTCGCTTAAAGAAAAGGTTGGTTTCCCAGAAATCTGTAAGTAGTTCAAGATGGGTTTCCCAGTCGGTAATGATTCCATTAAAAATAGGCCCGAGTAACGGCTCTTTCCTAACTTTTGAATAGAATGTTGTAACCAGCAAAGACACATCTTCGCGGGATTCAATTTTCTTTTTGGACATTTTTATAGCAAAGTTATTAAAATCAACAACATATTTACTACTATACCAACAAGCAATAACCAAAATGCAAACTTTCTGTTTAAACCGGCGAGCAAAACCGCATTGTAGGCCATACAAAGTGAAACACAGATCGTCAGTTCAATCCCAGAAACCAAAGATGTTCCCTGAGCCAAAATAGTCATGACGGCAATAGAACCAATGCAACTGTTCAAAATAATGGTCAACGGAATGTACATGTAAAAATCTTTTTCAAATTCGATTTGCATGGCTTTTATCGATAATGATTTCATAATAATATAGCTTTGTTTTTAAGATGTTGTAAATTTACAATCCGAACCATGCCTTATTTTATGAGGCAAATCATAAACCCATGATTTCAGGAATTCTATTGTTGAAATACGGCGCTACTATTGAAAATGCTGATGCTTCTGAGATAATAATCTCGGAGAAAAAACGTGCCGATTTCTATTTTCAGATAAAAATTGGGGAAGTGAAAATGTTTAATTTGAACGAACAGGGAAAAGAATTTGTACAAGGAATTTTTTATGATGGAGAAAGTTTTGGCGAACCACCCCTTCTTGGCGATTTTAAATATCCAGCGTCTGCTGTGGCCGTAAAACCAACAGAACTATACAAACTGAGCAAAACAAAACTGTTTGAACTTCTTGTAGATAACCCTGAAGTCAACTTAAAATTTACCAAAGCACTTGCAAAGCGCCTTTATTACAAAGCCACAATTCTAAAAGAAATCTCCGTACACCCGCCTGAACACCGTATTCTTGCATTGATAGATTTTTTGAAAAACAAGTATGGCACCGAAGAACTTTTTCAAGTTGAACTGACCCGCCAACAAATTGCAGATTTAACAGGACAGCGCGTTGAAACTGTTATCCGAGCCGTTAAGCAGTTGGAACAAGAAGGCGAATTAAAACTCATAAAACGCAAAGTGTTTCGCTAAAAATTTTAAAAAAACGCTAAATTCGCTAGATGATAAAAGTGATTTTTTTAGGCTTTGGAAACGTGAACAGTAGTTTATTCAATGCTTTATATAAAACAGATAAAATTACTGTAAAACAAATTTATAGCAGAAATTATATTAAATTTATTTCCCCTTTTGAGCATATTCCTTTTACGGATGATATTTCAAAAATTGAAGATGCCGATATATACATTATCGGGATTCCGGATGACGCCATTTCCAGTTTTTCCGAGTCACTTTCTTTTCAAAATAGATTAGTGGTCCATACTTCCGGAGGCGCGGCAATGAACGTACTTTCTTCAAAAAATCGTCGTGGAGTTTTTTATCCACTTCAAACCTTTTCAAAACAGCGCAAAGTGGATTTTAAAAATATACCAATTTGCATAGAAGCTGAAAATTCAAAAGATTTGGAACTGTTGCAAAATTTGGGTAAGTTAATTTCTGGGAATGTAGTTGAAATATCCTCAGAAAAAAGAGCAAAACTGCATCTGGCAGCGGTGTTTGTGAATAATTTCGTCAATCACTTATACGAAATAGGCAGCGACATTTTAAAAGGCGAAAATTTGCCGTTTGAATTGCTACAACCACTTATTGCGGAAACCGCTTCAAAAATTGAATCGCTTTCGCCTGAAGAAGCGCAAACCGGCCCAGCAAAGCGAAATGACAAAAAAACCATTGAAAAACATTTACATTTGTTGGCTAACAGCACGCACAAGAAACTTTACGAGCTGTTTACAGAACAATTAAACCAGAAGTATGGAAAAGAGCTATAAAGAATATTTAAAGAACATAACGACCTTCATTTTTGATGTGGACGGCGTACTTACGGACGGTACAATACAAGTAAACACCCAAGGCGAAATGTTCCGAACAATGAATATTAAAGATGGTTACGGCCTTAAAACTGCTGTTGACCAAGGCTATAATATCTGTGTTATTTCTGGCGGATCCAATGAGGGCGTGCGGGTGCGACTGCAAAATTTGGGGATAAAAGATATTTTTTTGGGCGCACATCATAAAACTAAAATCTTGGAAGAATATTTAAGAACCAACAACATAAAACGGGAAAACACACTATATATGGGCGATGACCTTCCCGATTTTGAAATCATGCAGGAAGTTGGTCTTCCCACCTGCCCTCAAGATGCCGTGCAGGAAATAAAAGCCATTTCTAAATATGTTTCACATAAAAAAGGCGGGAAAGGCTGCGTTCGCGATGTGATTGAACAAGTTTTGAAAGTTCAGGGAAAGTGGATTGCAATTGAGGGAACAAGCGCAAAATATGATTAGTAATATGAAATCGAAATTAAAATCTTGAATTATTTACAACTCATCCGTTACCAAAACCTGCTCTTCATTGTCTTGGCACAGGTATTTTTAAAATACGGTCTTTTTCAGCCTTTCGGGGCAGAAACCACTCTAAATTCTTTCACCTTCGCATTGCTTGTCATTGCAACACTTTGTATAGCAGCTGCCGGAAACATCATCAATGATATTTATGATATTGAGATTGACAAGATCAACAAGCCGAGTAAAGTACTGATTGGCAAAAAGATTTCGGAAAGAAGCGCTAATCGACTTTATATAATTCTTACTGTAATTGGCGTTGCGATAGGTTTCTATCTTGCAAACACTATTGGAAGACCGGGGTTTGCAGCGCTTTTTGTTGTCTTTTCAGCATTGCTTTATCTCTATGCCTCCTACTTAAAAGGCATGCTGCTTATTGGAAACCTAGTGGTTTCTGGCTTGGTAGCGATGAGTTTGATTGTTGTCGCGCTTTTTGATTTGTTTCCGTCAATTACACCCCAAAACCAAACTACTCAATCTGTAATTTTTAAAATTGTATTGCACTATGCGCTTTTTGCCTTTCTCATAAATTTAATTCGTGAAATTGTAAAAGACCTACAAGATATAAACGGCGACAAAAAAGGCGGAATGAACACCTTGGCAATTGCTTTAGGTAGAAAAAGAACAATTAATATAGTATTTGTTTTGGGTGTTTTTATGGTTTTAGGGGTTGTGCTTTATATGTATGAATATCTATACAGCCAACAAATTTTAGTATTGTATTTTCTCTTTGCCATTCTTGCCCCGCTGCTTTATTTCTGTATAAAATCTTGGGATGCAGACAGCCCGAAAGAATATGGGTATCTTTCAAAACTCCTGAAGATAATAATGTTTTTGGGTATTTGTTCAATTCCGATGTTTGGATTTGTAATTTTATAAAAACCCAACTTGAAACCTGAAACTAAAAAAATGCTTCGCAAAAAATTAAAAAACCACAACATTATTCTTGCATCCGGCTCACCAAGACGGCAAACTTTTTTTAAAGAGTTGGATTTAGATTTTACGATTCAGGTAAAAGAAGTTAAAGAAACTTATCCTTCTGTATTAAAACATTCAAAAATAACAGATTACCTTTCGCAACTTAAAGCATCAGTTTTTGTTGATTTAACAGAAAAAGACATTCTAATTACCAGTGATACGATTGTTTGGAAAGACGGGAAAGCACTTGGCAAACCAAAGGATTTTGAAGAGGCCAAAGATATACTTCAACATTTGAGCGGTGAAATGCACGAGGTCATTACTTCGGTTTGCTTCACTTCAAAAGATTTTCAGATTACCGTAAACGATGTTACAAAAGTTTGGTTTAAAATACTTTCTGAAGAAGAAATTGATTTCTACATCAAAAACTACAAACCCTTTGATAAGGCAGGAAGCTATGGAATTCAGGAGTGGATTGGCTACATTGGTATTGAAAAAATTGAGGGCTGTTATTTTAATGTAATGGGGTTGCCAACACGGCTTGTTTATAAAACGTTAACCGAGATTGCCAACCGTTGAATTTGTGGTATTTTTGAGGAAAATTCTTCGAACAATGAACTTTTTAAAATTCTGTACACTTTTCGTTTTTTTAACCGTGCTGAACAGCTGCAATTCTTCCGAAAAAAAAAGTGACCCGCAAAAAATTTCAGCTAAAAAAGAAACCTCCAAAAACGTAACACTGCGAAACAATTCAAAGGAATTCAAAGAGTATTGGTACAGTGGGACTGCCGAAATAACCTCGTATAACCTAATGCAAGAGCGTTATGGCGAAGTTCGTGAAGGCACTGCCGTAAATATTTTTGTGACAGAGGATTTTCTGCCAGATGCCCAGGTAAAGGCGAATAGTGCTTCAGAAGAAAATGTTTCAGTAATGAAACTGAACCAAATGAAGAGTTTCAATACCGGCATTTATCCTTATTCAATAATGACGAGCACCTTCAGCCCAATTGCTGAAAAGGAACATCCGCTGAAGATTACAAACAGCGTGCAGGAATGGTGCGGCCAGGTGTATATGCAGCTAAACAACCGTGGGGATTTTGAAATTGAAAGCCATTCCTATTTTCAGGGCGAGGCAGACCAAAAACTTTCTTTGCCAAAGACCTATTTAGAAAACGAACTTTGGAACCTTATCCGTATCAATCCGGAAGAGCTGCCCACTGGCGATGTGATGGTCATCCCTTCTTTTGAATATTTACGGCTTCGGCACAAGGAAATAAAAGAACACAGTGCTTTCGCCAGTTTGAAACAGGGCGATTCCATAACTATTTATACTTTAAACTACCCTGACCTACAGCGGCAACTGATGCTTTTTTTCAGTAGTACTTTTCCGTATGAAATCGAAAAATGGGAAGAAGTAAACGCCGCCGACCAAAACGACACGCTACGACTGAAAACCACAGCTACAAAACTGAAAAGGATAAAGAACGATTATTGGACAAAAAACAAAAATGAGAACCTCAACCTGCGCGATTCGCTTCAACTGAAATAGAAAATATGAACATCCAAGAACATACCCTTCAACTTATAGAATCTGCCGTATTAATCCTGGCATTGCTATTTATAAGGTTGATGCTCAAAAGAACCGTACGAAACTTTGCCAAAAAAATAGAGCGATTGGAGCACCGTACGGGCTTAATTATGAAACACGTGGATTTTGCGGTTTTCTTTTTAATGGTTTTTGGCCTCATCCTTATTTGGGGAGTCGATTTTAGAAATTTGGGACTGGTAATGTCCTCAGTTTTTGCGGTTATTGGGATTGCCTTTTTTGCGCAATGGTCAATCCTAAGCAACGTAACGAGCGGCGTTATAATGTTTTTCACCTTTCCCTACAAAATAGGCGATTATATAAAAATCCACGATAAGGAAATGCCCTGCGAAGGTATTATTGAGGATATAAAAACCTTTCACATTATCCTTCATACAAAAAACGATGAAATTGTTACTTACCCTAACAGCATGATGCTCCAAAAAGGCGTGAGCATTGTAAAGGCCGAAGCGTTTTACGAACAACAAAACGAACTCGATAAAAATAAGGAAGGCCTTCCGCACGAATAATTTTCACAAATAAGTATCTTTGAAAGTTTTCGAATAAATCAGCACTTACAATTTATGTACAAATCGTTTTTTTTCCGACTTTTATTTTTATTTTTCTCGATAGCCGCTACTGCGCAGGCTCCAAAAAAACCCACCGCTTCCGAAATATACCACGAACTTCAAAAATTGAATTTTGTTGGTTCGGCCCTTTATATTGCCGCACATCCGGATGATGAAAACACAAGGCTCATCTCCTATTTGGTGAACGATGTCCATGCAAATACAGCCTATCTTTCACTTACAAGAGGTGATGGCGGACAAAACCTTGTGGGTCCTGAACTCCGCGAACTTTTGGGCGTAATTCGCACGCAGGAACTTCTGGCAGCCCGAAAGACCGATGGCGGACAACAATTTTTTACACGTGCCAATGATTTTGGTTACAGTAAAAATCCAGATGAAACCTTTGATTTTTGGACGAAAAATGAAGTGCTTGGCGATGTTGTTATGGCCATACGCAAATTCAAACCAGATATTATTGTAAACCGTTTTGACCATCGCAGTCCGGGCACTACGCACGGCCATCACACGGCTTCCGCTTTGTTGAGCGTAGAGGCTTTTGATATGGTCAACGATGCCTCCAAGTTTCCAAAATCAGCTACTGAATATGGGGTTTGGAAACCCCAGCGATTGTTCTTTAATACTTCGTGGTGGTTCTACGGCAGCCAGGAAAAATTTGAAAAAGCTGACAAAAAAGATCTCGTTTCGGTTGAAACCGGCAACTATTTCCCCGCTCTCGGCCTTTCCAATGGCGAAATAGCCTCCTTGAGCCGGAGCATGCACAAATCGCAGGGCTTTGGCAGTACGGGCTCCCGTGGAACCGAAACGGAATATTTAGAATTGCTGAAAGGTTCAAAACCTTCTGAAAACAATTTATTCGAAGGTATAAACACCAATTGGTCGCGTCTTGAAGGTGGAAGTGAAATTGGGGCTGTTTTGAATCCTTTGGAAGAAAATTTCAACTTTAAAAACCCTTCGGAAATGCTTCCGCAGCTATTGAAAGCATATCCATTGGTTTCAAATTTGAAGGATGAACATTGGCGAAACATCAAACTTGAACAACTTAAACAATTAATTTTGGATTGCGGCGGCATCTTTATTGAAGCTGCTTCTGAAAAAAACTCTGTAAACCCGGACGAAAATTTCAAAGTAAATATTGAGGCCATCAATCGTGGAAAAAGTAATGTTGTTTTAAAATCCATAAAAAATTCCGAAGGAAAAATACTTTGGGATAAAGCTGAAGCATTGCCTTTTAACGATGACAAAAAAAATGAAATAACACTTAATTCCAGAAATCACAATCCGTCCTACTCCTCACCTTATTGGTTAAATGAAAAAGGAACAGTCGGAATGTATGTTGCTCCCGATGATCTCATCGGACTTCCAGAAACGCCGCCATTGGAGCAATTGACTTTTGAGCTACAATTTGGTAATACTACTATTCCGTTCACCAAAAGCATTATTTATAAATTCAACGATCCCGTAAAAGGCGAAGTGTATCGCCCATTGGAGGTTTTGCCCGAAGTCACTGCTTCCATCCCCGAGAAAGTCTTGATTTTTGCCAGTGATGAGGCTGAAAGTGTTTCAGTTATTGTTCGCGCTGGAAAGGATAATATTTCTGGAAATGCAAGCCTGCAACATCCCGATGGCTGGAAAGTAACGCCCGCACAACATGCTTTTAAACTTGAACGGAATGGTGAAACAAAAACCTTCAATTTTAAGGTAACACCTCCCAAAGGACAAAGCGAAGGCTATTTAAAAACAATTGTAGCCGCTGATGGAAAAAGTTATGACAAAGAACTTGTTACGATCGATTACGACCATATCCCGTATCAGAGCGTGTTACTGCCCTCGGAAGCAAAAGTTGCAAAAATTGCGATTCAGAAAAAAGGGCAAAATATTGGCTATATAAATGGCGCAGGCGATGCTATTCCCGAAAGCTTGAAGCAGATTGGTTATTCCGTAACTACGATTGAGCCTTCAAATATTTCAATAGAAAACCTTCAAACGTTTGATGCAATTGTAGTTGGAATTCGCGCCTACAATACCGTTCCCGAGCTCGCTTTTGCGCAAACTGCCCTCAATAAATATGTGGAAAATGGAGGAACGCTCTTAGTGCAGTACAATACCAGTCGCGGTTTGATTACCGAAAATATTGCTCCTTATGATTTAAAACTTTCCCGCGACCGGGTAACCGATGAGTTTTCAGAAGTAAAAATATTGTCCCCCGAAAATCCAATTTTAAATACGCCCAACAAAATCACACAAAACGATTTTGAAGGCTGGGTACAAGAACGCGGGCTCTATTTTCCAAACGATTGGGCCAAAGAGTTTACTCCAATTTTAGGTATGAACGACAAAGGTGAAAGCCAAACAAAAGGGGCGCTCCTTGTGGCAAAATACGGAAAAGGATATTATATTTATACGGGATTGAGCTTTTTCCGTGAACTGCCCGCTGGGGTTCCCGGAGCATACAGATTGTTTGCAAATATGCTTTCAATCGGAAAATAATTCTAAAAAAAGTGACCGAAGAAAAACAAAAATTCGTCTGGAAATGGAGCTATACAATAGTGCTCCTATTTAATGCTGTTTATATCTATCTGTTTTATTTATTAATGCAAAAATTCGCCTAAATGCAACAGATTGATTGGATTGTATTAATTGGAACCCTTCTTTTTATAGTGCTTTACGGCACCTGGAAATCACGTCAGCAAAAAGATGTGGGCGATTATCTAAAAGGTGGAAGCACCGCCCATTGGTGGACCATTGGGCTGAGCGTTATGGCTACCCAGGCCAGTGCCATTACCTTCCTCTCCACACCGGGGCAGGCTTTTCACGACGGCATGGGCTTTGTACAGTTCTATTTTGGATTGCCAATTGCAATGGTAATTATCTGTATGGTCTTTATACCAATTTATCATAAACTCAATGTTTATACGGCTTACGAATATCTTGAAAGTCGCTTTGACAAAAAAACACGAACACTTACCGCTATTTTATTTCTAATACAGCGGGGGTTGGCTTGTGGCATTACCATTTTTGCACCTTCAATCATCCTTTCCGCAGTACTTGGTTGGAATTTAATTTATTTGAATATTATCATCGGTGTTCTTGTAATTATTTATACCGTAAGTGGCGGTACAAAAGCTGTGAGCGTTACCCAAAAGCAACAAATGGCGGTTATTTTCTTCGGAATGTTGATTGCCTTTCTTTTAATTCTTAATTATCTACCGTTGGATATATCTTTTTCCAAAGCCCTTGAAATTGCTGGCACCAACGGCAAAATGGATATACTCGATTTTTCATTTGATCTTGACAACCGTTACACTTTTTGGAGTGGAATTATTGGTGGAACATTTTTGGCGCTCTCCTACTTCGGAACAGACCAAAGCCAAGTACAGCGCTATCTTTCCGGCAGAAGTGTAAAACAAAGCCAAATGGGCTTAATTATGAATGGATTGCTGAAAGTGCCGATGCAATTTTTCATATTGCTCGTGGGGATTATGGTTTTTGTTTTTTATCAGTTTAATAGCTCCCCGCTTCACTTTAACCCTTCTGCGGTAAAAGATGTAAAAAAATCTGAATATGCGGGCGAATACAAAGCTTTGGAAGTAAAAAAAGAAGCCATTGATAAAGAATTGGCTGCAACACAAATAAGTTATTCAAAAGCCGAAAGCGATGTATCCAAAAAAACATTGGCGCAAGAGATTAAAAATCTCAACAATTCTGAAAAACAGCTAAGGGAACAATCTGTGGCTGTTATAAAAAAAGCAAATCCAAATGCTGAAACCAACGATAAGGATTATGTTTTTATACATTTTATTCTTAACAATCTTCCACGTGGTTTGATTGGTTTGCTTTTGGCCGTAATTTTAAGCGCGGCCATGTCTTCCACAGCTTCGGAACTGAATGCGTTGGGCAGCACAACAACCATTGACCTATACAAAAGAAACGTGCCGGGAAAAAGGGAAAAACATTATGTGGCAGCTTCGCGCGGGTTCACACTTTTGTGGGGAATTATTGCAATTTTGGTGGCTTGTACGGCAAATTTATTTGATAACTTGATACAACTTGTAAATATTATAGGTTCTATTTTCTACGGAAATGTCTTGGGGATTTTTCTACTAGCATTCTTTGTAAAATTCGTGCGGAGCAAAGCAGTTTTTATCGCTGCGCTAATCACTCAAGTAATCATTATCTATTTCTGGTATATAGACCTTATGCCATATCTATGGCTAAATTTGGTGGGTTGTGCCATTGTTATGGGGATAGCGATTTTATTACAAATTTTATTGCCAAAGAAAAATGATTTCGAAATAGCAATTTCCAAAAATTAGTCCCTGACTGTACTCGACTGACATTAAATTAGTAATTAAAACTATTTCCTGAAAATCAATTTCGATATACGATTATTCCCCGAAGCAAAAGCAATGCTATCGTTTACAAATTCAAGGGCAAAAAAACCTTCTTTTGAAAGTTCTTTCCAGTTTTTTCCACCATCGCCACTAAAGGAAATTCCGGGTGAGCCCACGGCAACAATCCCCTGCCCTTCTGTTTCGGGAATAAATTTTACGGAAGATCGATAGCCCGGTTCTTTTCCGTTGGCAATCAATTTCCACGTTTTACCGCCATTTTTGGTTACCGCTTTGTTACCTTCATTAAATGGTTTGTCTTCCCAGTTTCCACCGAAAATGATCCCATGATTTCCATCACTAAAATCAATACTATAAATTCCCGTCATTGCTTTCCCTTGCACGATGGGCGTATCAAATATCTCCCAAGTTTTCCCTTTATTGGAAGTATGCATTACTCGCGATTTTCTTCCTCCTGTTGCAACCCAGGCATTATCGCCAAAAACGGCTATATTGCTATTACTCGCCGCAAAGGCAGCTTCTCCTTTTTCAACTTTTGGAAGGTTTTCACAAGGCAATTTTTCCCAAGTATTTCCACCATCGCGGGTTATAATTATAGACATGCAGTTTTCAACGGGGTCGCCTATGGCAATACCTTCATTTTCGTTCCAAAACTTCATGGAATCATAAAATACCTTTTCTCCTTTTTCAGTATAAACCTCTTCAATATTGGTTGCTTCGGTACCGTTAAACCCAATTTTATAAAGCACAGCCGGATTGGCAATGCTCAAAACAAAAACCGCCTCCTTTGTCGTTGCAATTGAACGAAAATGAAGCAATGAATCACCGTATTTAATAATTGCCAATTTGGGAGTATCGCCATCAATCAACCCTACCTTGCCTTTATCTGCCGCAAACCAAACCCTATTTTCATCCAAGGGTTGTATGGCACGAATACTCAAACTATCTATAAAAACAGGAGTTATTTCAACGGAATTGATTTCAATTTCTGTTTTCTCCTGACAGGAAATGAGTGATAAGGCAGCAAACAGTATGAGTATAAAACGCATAGATTCAATTTTTTGTCAAAAGTAACAATTATAAAATTCCAAATAGCATATTCCGTATTTCGTATTTCAAAAATCTAACTTTAAAAAGATACCTTTGCAGACAATTAAACATAATAATGAAATTACACAGAAATTTAGTATTTGCCACCATAGATTCCCTTCACTTAATTTTTAACGAAAATAAGCAGGCGGACAAAGTTCTCAAAAACACTTTGAAACGCGACAAACGTTGGGGCGCTCGCGATCGTGCCTTTATTGCCGAAACCACTTATGATATTGTACGTTGGAAACGTTTGTATGCCGAGATTGCTGAAGTACGCGAGCCGTTTGACCGCCCGAATCTTTTTAGATTGTTCACCGTTTGGGCAACCTTGAACGGAATAGCGATCCCAGAATGGAAACAATTTGAAGACACTCCAACCCGAAGAATTAAAGGGAAATTCGACGAACTCTCAAAAATAAGAAAGTATCGCGAATCAATCCCTGATTGGTTGGACGAATTGGGACAAAAGGAACTTGGCAAAAAGTGGGATAAGGAAATTGCAGCTTTAAACCAGCAGGCAGATGTTGTTTTACGTGTGAATACCTTAAAAACAACGGTTGAGAAACTTCAAAATGAATTGGCAGATCTTGATATTGAAACCGAAATTCTGAAAGGTTACCCCGATGCCTTGAAGTTGAAGGAGCGCACAAATGTTTTTACCACAGATGCTTTTAAAAATGGACTGTTTGAGGTACAAGATGCCTCTTCGCAAAAAGTTGCAGAAATACTTAATGCAAAACCAGGAATGCGCGTGATAGATGCTTGCGCAGGAGCTGGTGGAAAAAGTCTTCACATTGCGACAATGATGCAAAACAAAGGCCAATTGATTGCAATGGATATTTATGAAAATAAGCTGAACGAGCTGAAACGCCGCGCCCGTAGAAACGATATTTTCAATATTGAGACCCGTGTAATTGATTCAACAAAGGTGATTAAAAAATTAATCGATAAAGCCGATAAAGTCTTGATTGATGCGCCTTGCTCCGGCTTGGGTGTTTTAAAAAGAAATCCTGATGCAAAGTGGAAATTGCAACCTGAGTTTATGGATAAAATCCACACCACACAAAAAGAACTGCTCGATAGTTATTCACGAATGGTAAAACCTGGTGGGCAAATGGTTTATGCCACTTGCTCTATACTTCCTTCGGAAAACGAAATGCAGGTGAAAGCTTTCTTAAGTCGTGAAGAAGGAAAAGATTTCACACTGTTAAATGAAGAAAAAATAATGCCGAGCAAAAGCGGATTTGATGGATTTTATATTTCTTTGCTTCAGAAAAAGAATAAAGATTAAATACAAATTTAGATTTATGAAAAAATTATTTACCCTACTTTTTTTAATCGGTTTACAAGCCGTTTTCGCACAACAACCCTATTATGATGATGTTAATCTTAACCTTACTGGGCAAGACCTTTATTTTGCCCTGCAACAAAAAATTGAAATTGCGAGCAACTCCTTTAATTATGGCGACACAAAGGAATCAATGAAAATTACTGATGAAGATCCAGCAAACAATAACAATGTTTTGTTGCTCTACGGCTATGATGACACTGGAAGCTGTACCACAGACCGTAGCCGTGATAAAAATGATTTTGGCGGAGGAAACTGTCAATACAACCGTGAACACACTTTTGCCCGCTCCAACGCAAACCCACCAATGGGAGATGTTAACAATAGCTCTACCGGAATATTAGCAGATGCTCAAAATATTCGTCCCTCTGACCAACAAATGAATGGGAACCGAGATAATAAAAAATTTGCTGCAGGCTCTGGAAATGCAGGTCCGGTAGGTAGTGGAAATTGGTATCCCGGTGACGAATGGAAAGGCGATGTTGCCCGAATAATGATGTATATGTACACACGTTATGGAGACCGTTGCTTACCTTCTTTGAATGGATCTGGACCTTTAGAAGGCGCAACAGATATGCTTCAGGTTTACCTTCAATGGAATGCTGAAGACCCTGTTACAGATTTTGAAGACCAACGAAACCCTTATTTGGAAACCGCTTACGGAAACCGCAATCCATTTATAGACAACCCATATTTGGCTACCCTGATATGGGGAGGTCCCATAGCTGAAGACCGTTGGGGACTTATTGGCGTTGAAGAATTTATTGCAGATAACATTTCTGTTTATCCAAATCCAACTTCTGAAGTCGTTTGGATAAATGACAATACTTCTTTTCCGGTTGAAAGTTATTCGGTTTATGACATTTCAGGAAGAAAAGTGATGCACAATACTTTTAACACAACTGAGAAGAAAGTAAATATTTCAAATCTTAACAGTGGAATTTACCTTATAGAACTCGTTTCTTCGGAAAAAAGAATCACTAAAAAAATTGTGATCCGGTAAATACAGAAATTTTTAGAATACAAAAAGAGCGGGCAAACACCCGCTCTTTTATATTTTCAGTTAATATGTTAGTAGATTGCAGTCAAAGACTATTCAACAATAATCTTTCCTGTTTTAAATGATTTGGTGTTTGTACCACCTACTTTCACAATATAAACGCCACTTGCCGCTTCACTCATATCAAGTTTAGCTTTATACGAATCGCCTAACTTGTTAATCATTTTTACTTTAAGCTGTTGACCTAGCATATTGTAAACTGCCAGATAAGTGGCCCCCTCATAAGCTGTTGTAAGTGAAACTTCGTACTGTTTGTTTCCTTCGGTAGTGATTATTAAATTACCGTTTCTAACGGAAAAATCATCAACACCAAGGGTGCCAATATTTGCTGTGTAATCCTCTGTTTCCCCATAAGTTGTTTCTTCACAGGCGTCATTTGGCACAGGGCCATTCCAATTGGTTTTTGCTCGCATGCGGTGTGGTCCAATTGCAGCTCCTGCTGGAACTACCAAATCCATAGTCACTGTATATGTTCCCGAACCTTGCCCAGAAGCAATCTCTACATTATTTACAACCACCTCATTCGCAGTGAAATTGGAATCATCATTAAAATCGATCCAAACTTTTACGAATTGGTCCCCGTAATTAGTCGTTACTGTAAGATCATTCGTGCTGCCAGGTGCTAAATTTGCTATTAGGTTCGTAAAATCACCATAACCTTCGCAACTTGATGGATTGTTAATTTCCGCAACTGAAAACAATCGAAAACCATCTCCAAGGGAACAATTACTTGTGGGTTGGCATAAAATATTTTCAATTACAGTTGAAACCGAATCATTAGATGCATTTCCATCTCCTCCCAAGGAAGTTGAAACAGTTACATTATATGTTCCCAAGGCAGAAAAATCTGCAGTTTGGTTAAAGCTATATGTCATTTCCTGCTCTGAAGCTATAGGTCCAGCAAATGTTTCAACCACTGGCGTACCGCCATCAATTACATATTGTACGTCAAAATTTGACTGTGAAGCAGCTCCAAAGTTTTTAATAGTTGCAGTAATAGTTTCATTACCCAAGCCTGACCCGGAAACTGGTGCTGTGATTTCTACTGTGCCCACATCATTAGCCAAAAGATTAGTAACATCCGTTGTAAAAGGATCATTTGCCGGAAATTCATCTCCGGCTAAATTAGTTCTCACTTCAATGGAATACGTTTGCCCAGACGTAGATAAATCAATCGTTTGCGCAAATGTATAAGTAGCGGTTGAACCAGCTGTAATAGTACCGGCAAAACTCTCAGAAGCCACCAAATTTCCATCCACACGAAGCTCTAAAGGAATATTGTTTTGAGAGTCGGTTCCAAAATTTCTTATGCTCACCTCAACAGTTTCAGCATTCGTCAACAGACCATTTACAGGTTGAATCAAGGCATTAACCCCAACATCTTTTGCAAATCCGCCGGAAAGCGTGAAAGCCGCAATCTGTGTTCTCCAGTTATTATTAGAAGAGAAGTATTCCGCAGTATGCCAAAAAGTGAAATTATCAGGATCCATAGTAAGGTGTGAATAATCCCCAAATCTGTTTGAGAATGTTTGAACACCGGCACCGGGAATTATCTCGGTTTCAGCAACGGTCATTTGTCCTAAAGGGTCACCATCAAAACGTCCGGTATAGCGAATGGAAGCCTTCAGTGATTCACTGGCAACATTAAACGCCAAACCTATATTTCCCGCAGCATCCATACCTGCACTTCCCATAAAACGGCTAAGCCCATCAGCAGGCGCGTATGTTCCTTCTTGAAATATAGACCATGGATTAGAAGCATCATTTCGCAATTCTATCCATCGGATACCTGAAGTATCATTATTATCAATATCTGTATTGAAAGTTATAACCCAACTATTGTGGTCTGCAAAACTGCGATAGTTGGCTGCATAGGAAATTACACCTCCAATCATATCAATTTTTTGATTAGTTCCAGGTTGCGCAACATCCCCAGTGCCAAATGGTGCAAACACGGAATTAAATGGGTCTGTTGGAATTTCTAATGGAGAAGAAATAGTTGAATTTGAAGTATTGTTCCAATCTAAATCAATTTCCCAAACTTTCAAATGGTCAAAGCTCACACCAGCCCATCCGTCGTCTTGAAGATAGGTAACATAACCGGGCACATTTGCTGGAAAATTAGTTCCCAAAAGATTTGCAGGTTCAGGACTTAAAACGGTGTTTGTGTTTTGGGTACTTCCCGGAAGTGGAAATCCAACAATTTTTGGACTTGCGCCACCGGCGAGCATTACATCTCTTTCTACCGCATAAACTTTATTGGTCGTGCCTATGTTTGCAGTGAGATAATATGCATCGTGCCAAACGCTATAATGCGGATAATCTGGAAAACTTCCGAAAGTATATTGATATACGTTATAAGCTCCCGTTGGGTCTCCCGTTTCAGAAACACCTATAGCTAACGAATTTCCTAAAGAGCCAAATTCACTTACAAACCAGCGGTCTGCAAGTTGGTCATACATAACTATTGGATCTCCAGAATTTGAACCAATTCCCAAGAAAGTTCCCAAAGCAACCGGACCAACCAAAAGAGTTCCTGTTTTGCTGAAAATTTTCACAATAGAGTTTACAGAATGTACATAATGGTTTGGTCCTGCAGCACCAGTTGGATCTGGTGGGGTATACCCTGATTCTGAAGAGGATGCTCCTATAAAGTTCTGTTCAATTGCACGCGTACGTATTTCACCAAAATTTCTTTGAACATTTTGATCAATTCCATTAGGCAATGCATCTGCATTTACCTGCGGATTGTAGCGGGACCTGTTGGACACTACTTTAATTTCTTTAATACTTTGATCGTGATTTTCTTCCTGAACAGCATATTCACGTAAAGGAATAGTTTTTCCTATAAAAGTTCCGACGATAACCTCATCTGGAGGAAAAACTTGTTGGGCATAAACCCCAATACCAAATAGTAGAGCGGTTGCAAATAATAGTTTTTTGAATTTCATGGTTTGCTTTTTAATTTTAAGACAGGAAAGGTAACAGAAAAATTTTAGATTTTTTTAACTGTAAATCATTATTTTAAAGGATATTATTTACTTTAAAATCGTTTAAATTGAAAAGCCGTCTCAAAATAATCTTGAAACGGCTTTTTTAGAAAAATTATTTTTAAAAACTATTTTACAATAATTCTTGCAGTTTTGACAGCCGTTGTGGTTTCACCACCAGCCTTAACTATATATACTCCGCTTGCCGCGAAGGACATATCCAATTTTAAATGGTAGGCGCCATCTACTTTTCCAATAGGTTTAATTCCTAATTCTTGACCAAGTAAATTAAAGACGGAAATATACCCCATTCCATCATAATCAGACACCAAGGTTATATCAAAATGCTTGTTGTCTGTACTGGTTATCAACAATTCACCATTTCTGATATCCATGTCTTCTACTCCTAGAATACCTATGTTTGCAGTATAGTCTTCTGTTTCTCCAAAATTTGTATTCTGGCAAGCATCATTTGGTAAAGGGCTGTTCCAGTTTGATCTGGCTCTCATACGGTGCTGGCCTAATGCGGCACCAGAAGGAACAACTAAATCTAAAGTTTCGGTATAGGTACCAGCCCCTTGTCCAGGAGCGATCTGGATATTGTCCACAACAACTTCATCTGCAGAAAAAATTGAATCATCGTTAAAATCGATCCACACTTTAATATATTGATTTCCAAAGGTTGTTGTTATAGTCAACTGATTGGTACTATTTGGGGCTAAATTTGCGATAAGGTTACTGAAATCGCCATAACCTTCACATTCCGAAGGATTATTGATTTCAGCCAATGCGAATAATCTGATACCAAGACCTGCGGAACAGTTACCATTGGGCTGACAAATTAAATTCTCAATTTCAGAAGTAACCGAATCGTTTGAAGGGTTTCCATCACCAGATAAGGAAGTTGAAACCGTAAGGTTATAAGTTCCCACTGTAGAAAAATCTGCAGTTTGTGCAAAACTGTATGTTGCTTCTTGCTCAGATGCAATAGATCCCGAAAATGTCTCTACCACAGGTGTTCCGCCATCAAGTATATATTGTACGTTAAAGTTTGACTGGTTCGTTGCTCCAAAGTTTTTAATTGTTGCAGTAATGGTTTCGTTATTGCCCAAACCTGGGTTAGAAACTGGTGCCGTAATTTCAAGAGCGCCTACATCATTCATAAACAAATTGGAAACCTCTTTGGTCAATGGGTCATTAGCAGGAAATTGGTCGCCCGATAAATTGGTTCTTACTTCAATGGAATACGTTTGCCCCGGAGTTGAAAGATCTGCGGTTTGTGAAAAAGTATAGGTGGCAGTACTTCCTGAAGTAATTGTTCCTGGAAAGGTTTCACTTGCTATCAAATTACCATCAACCCGCAACTGCAATGGAATGTTTGATTGTGTAGCAGAGCCATAATTTCGGATACTAACTTCAACTGTTTCCGCGTTCGTTAATGAACCATTCTCAGGTTGAATAATAGCATTTACCCCTACATCTGAAGTTAAACCAGTTGTGATTTTAAATGAAGCGATTTGGGTTCTCCAAGCATTATTGCTTGAAAAATAATCTGCCGTGTGCCAAAAAGTCAAATCATCCGGATCCATTGTGATGTGTCCATAATCTCCATATCTATAAGTATTGGTTCGGACTCCATTTCCAGTTACAATAGTATTTTCTGCTACCGTCATGGTTCCTAAAGGATCTCCATCATACCTACCAGTATAACGAACACCAACCTTTAAAGTAGAACTTCCAATACTATATGCAAGCCCAATGTTACCATAAATATCCATTGCAGAACTACTCATAAATCTACTATGGCCATCGGCCGGGGCGTAAGTTCCTTCTTGATAAATTGACCAAGGATTTGAACTGTCATTTCTTAATTCAATCCATCTTATTCCGCCTGTTTGATTATTATCAACAAAAGTATTAAAGGTTATTAGCCAAGAATTATGATCTGGAAAACTTCTATAGTTTGCGCCAAAAGAAATTATTCCACCGTGCCCAGCTAGTTTTTGACCGGTTCCGGGTTGTGAGATTGCTCCCTGCCCAAAAATTTCACCTGCATCAAAAGGATCTGTAGGTATTTCAAGCGGAGCGGAAATAGTAGAGTTTCCTGGATTTGTCCAGTCCATTTCCATTTCCCAAATTTTTAAATGATCATTTGCAACGCCACTCCAAGCATCATCCTGAAGATAGGTAACATATCCTGGAGTATTGGGTGCAATGGTAGTTCCCAAAAGATTTGCAGCCTCAGGACTCTTCACTTGGTTTGGATTCACCACAATTCCGGGAAGCGTAAATATTACGATTGCAGGATTGGGTCCTCCGTTAAGTATTTCATCACGATCCAAAGCAAATGCTCTGGTTGTAGCTCCATCTAAGTTTACGGTTCCGTAATAGGCATCTGGCCACACGGCATAGTGAGGATAGTCAGGAAAACCATTAAAAGAATACTGATACACATTATAAGCTCCTGTAGGATCGCTTGTGGCAGACACGCCAATTGCCAATGAATTACCACCGTTTATACTTCCAAACTCACTCACAAGCCATCTATCTGCCAGTTGGTCATATAAAACAATAGGATCTCCACTATTACCTCCAAAACCTAAAAAAGTTCCCAAGGAAATAGGTCCTGCCAATAAGGTTCCTGTTTTACTAAATATCTTTACAATTGAATTTACAGAATGAACATAATGGTTGGGTCCAACAGCTCCAGTTGGATCAGGCGGAAAAAAACCAGACTCTGAAGAAGAAGCACCAATAAAATTCTGCTCTATCGCCCTAGTTTGAATTTGTCCAAGTGTTTTTTGAAGGTTATCAATAATAGTGGGCGGTACCTCATTGATTTCAATCTGCGTGGTAGATTCATTTGGAACTACCGTTAATGTCTGTGGGTCTAAATTAAGATTCTCCGGCATAGTGGGAAAATCACGTAAGGGTATTGTCTGGCCTACAAAAGTTCCAGAAATAATTTGTTCTGGTGGAAACTTTTGTTGGGCAAATAGGCTAATACTTAGCAATAGTAAAAATGCAGAAAGTAATTTTTTTTGCTTCATCTGTTTTAATATTAAGTGTTTTATAATTAAGGTTGCACAAGTTACTATAATAATTTAATCTATGAAATTATAAATTAAAGTCTTAGCTATGTTTTTTTAATAGTTATAAATAGTAATGCTGGGATTTAAAATATTTTAAATTTGGTTACCTTTGCAGCTTCAAAAATGAACTAATATTCAAAAGAATGATTCACTTTTTCGGGAACGTTGAAAACACTGTTTTTGCAGTCCAGACCCAGGGAGAAATTTCAGAAGAAAATAGTAAGAAGTTGGAGTGGCTTTTCGGCAACCAACCTAAAATAAAGCAATCCGTCCTGTCCACAATCGCGACGGATTTTTTTGTAGGCCCACGTGCCGCAATGGTTACGCCCTGGAGTACCAATGCTGTGGAAATTACCCAAAATATGGGTATTGACGGAATTATGCGCATTGAGGAATTTCACAATAGCAAGGTTGAAAAAGGAACTTTTGACCCGATGCTGTCACAGAAGTTCAAAGAGTTGAACCAGGATGTTTTTGATATCCACATTCAGCCGGAGCCTATTTTGGAAATTGAAAATATTGCCGAATACAACCAAAAGGAAGGTTTGGCATTAAATTCCGAAGAAGTTGAATACCTTGAAAACCTTTCAAAAAAATTGGGAAGAAAACTTACCGATAGTGAAGTCTTCGGTTTTAGCCAAGTGAACAGCGAGCACTGCCGCCATAAAATCTTCAACGGGACTTTTGAAATTGACGGCCATGAAATGCCCACTTCCCTTTTTAAACTTATCAAAAAAACTTCATCCGAAAATCCAAACGATATAGTTTCGGCCTATAAAGATAATGTGGCTTTTATAAAAGGTCCGAAGGTAAAACAATGGGCACCAAAAAGTGGCGACAAGCCTGATTGGTACGAGGAAAAAGATTTTGAAAGCGTGATTTCCCTAAAGGCGGAAACACACAACTTCCCAACAACCGTAGAACCCTTTAACGGCGCTGCAACAGGAAGCGGTGGCGAAATCCGCGATCGTTTGGCCGGCGGTAAAGGTTCGTTGCCCTTGGCGGGAACTGCGGTTTATATGACGTCATATTCACGTTTGGAAGCAAATAGGCCTTGGGAAAAAGCAATGAAAGAGCGGAATTGGCTCTACCAAACACCGCTTGATATTTTGATAAAAGCCAGTAACGGCGCTTCCGATTTTGGAAATAAATTCGGGCAGCCATTGATTGCTGGTTCGGTACTCACGTTTGAACATGAGGAAGCCCCCTCCGGCTCCCCAAAAGGGGGAGAGCTTGACGCTCGCAGGTTAGGCTACGATAAAGTAATTATGCTCGCGGGCGGAATTGGCTACGGAAAAGCAAGCCAAGCCATTAAGG
>JAGQYY010000029.1:8639-28858 GCA_020435825.1 Aequorivita sp. | reverse complement strand
CGTCACTATCACGAGTTTGAGGATTGCAATTTGATTGGCTACTAGAGAAATCCGGTTGGCGGATTGTGAAAAGTGAAAAGTTTACCAATCCCGTAAAAAAAATTGGCATACGACCTATTCTCAGAAGAATTACGCCAAGGTATTATTTGGTTTATGCCGAGAAAATGTAGCTATTGTTTAATCAACTTAAAACTTCTCGATATTTTAGTATCCCAGAAAATTTTTATTATATACTCTCCGATTGGTAAATAGGAAACATCAAATAGATTTGCACTCACATTATTATAGCTGACAACTTTTCGTCCATTCGTGTCAAAAATTTGAACGTTTGAAACACCTTCAATTTCATTAAGGCTAAAGGAATTTCTTGAAGGATTGGGATAAAGAAAAATAGCATTAGACTCGGGCACAATCTCTTCAACGGATAAAATTTCACCCAACTGCAAAATCCACACGCTTCCTTTCTGGAATCCAAACTCACTATCGCCAAAAGCTCCCACAATTATTGAAATTTTATCGTTTAAACTTTTATTTATTGATACTGAATGACCAAAATAATCCTCTTCATTAAGATTTCCTTCAAAGCCATTTAGACCTTGTCCATACTTTTGAAAACTATCTACAGTTCCATCTTGATTTAGATTTAAAATATAAAACAGGTTGTTGATGCATCCTACTATTAATTCGGTTTTTCCATCACCATTAATGTCTGGCGCCAAGCTTGTAGATTTTCCAAAACGAAGTTCCTCGGTAAGCATCTCATTAAAATTACCCTCTAATTCGCTTATTTTTTGTGTGGCTGCTACAGTACCGTCAGTATTCATAAACAATATATATACAGCTCCTTTATTTAGTCCGCCATCATCATCCCTATATGCTCCTACCGCTAAATCAATCACTTCATCATTATTCAAATCGCCTATATTTGTAATGGATGAACCAAAATAATCTTGAAACTCCAATTCTAAATTTAAATTGCCATTAGTTGCGCTTATCTTTTGATGACTATTCACTGTAAAGTCAGCATTTAAAAAAAGAATCCAAACTGCTCCTCTTTGCTCTCCGCCATCACCATCTCTTCTTGCTCCAACTGCAATATCTATATTTCCATCACCATTTAAATCGCCAATATTTGCAATATCACTGCCAAAAACATCCCATACCTCCAACTCTCCCTGAAAGTTTCCATGGATTTGATTAATCTTTTGACTTGAAAAAACTGTTCCGTTAGGATTCAATGTTAATATGTATATGCCACCAAAGCGATGGCCTGCTTCATTATCATATTCTGCACTTACCGCAATTTCAATTAACCCGTCATTATTTAAATCTCCTAAATAACTAATTGATCTGCCAAAATAATCCCACTCCATCATATTTACATTAAAACCACCTTCTTCCTCGCTAATTTTTTGGATCGATTGTATTGAGGAATCCTCATTTAAAAACAATATATAAATAGCGCCCTTATTTTCACCTCCAGCATCATCCTGGTTTGCTCCAATTGCAATGTCGTTTACTCCATCACCATTTAAATCGCCAATTCCTTCTACAGAATGGCCAAACCAATCTTCATTATTTAAATTATAATAAGGGTTTATAGTTTCCTCTGAAATTTTATGATGCGTGACAACAGTATATTGTTGCGAATAAATTAAATTCACAGCAAAAATGAAAAGGATGAAAAATTTATTGGACATTTTGTTCTCTTTTTATTTTGCCTAATTTAAATATTATTATTTAATAAACCCGTTGTGCATTATGATTTAGAATAAAAAAGTTGTTCATCTTACTGATAATCAGTAAATTGTTTTAGCTGTAAAACATTAACAATGAACAACTTGAATGCAATTTACGAAAGAATATTGGAAGTTTTATCACAAATATCAGAACAACAATTATTGTCTTACCAAAGACGTCAGCCTAGATTTAGCGATTTGGAATTGATTAGTCTCAGCCTAACGTCAGAATATTTGGACATTGGACAGTGAAAACGATTTTTTCAGGAAATTGCCAAAAGCCATATCCACTAGGATAGAACGCAGTGTTTATAATAGGAGAAGGCGAATGCAGGCACATCATCTTGATAGCATCAGGGCAAAGCTAGCCTCACGTTTTAATAAATTTGAAGATTACTTTATCGTGGGCAGTATGACATTGGAAGTATGCAAGCTCTCTCGCAGCAATTGCTCAAGGATATGCAAGGACAATCTTTATTCTTATCCTGACAAAGGGTATTGTGCGGCACAGAACTCAAACTATTATGGCTATAAGCTGCACGCAGTCTGTTCTTTAAGCGGCTTGTTCCAAGCCGTTGATTTGTCTCCAGCGTCAGTGCACGATATACACTATTTAAAGGATATTAAAACACAGATTAGGGATTGCACTTTAATTGGTAATAAAGGCTATCTGTCAACAAAGTTCCAACTTAACCTTTTTGAGAGTTGCAACATAAGGCTGGATACGCCTATGAGAACCAATCAGCACTATTATAGAAAACAGCCATATTTGTTCAGGAAATCAAGAAAGCGCATTGAAACATTGTTCTCACAACTCTGTGACCAGTTTATGATAAGACGCAACTATGCCAAGTCTTTTCTGGGGTTTAAAACCAGAATATTGAGTAAAATAACAGCTTTGACAACTATACAATACATCAATAAGTTCATATTTAACAGAAATATCAATAACATTAAAATTAGCATTATTTAAAATGCACAACGGGTTAAATATTATAAAAGCGGTATTTTTACGGATTTATTATTGGGAGTATATATAAAGTGTTTTTTAATTTATGAGGTAGAAATATATTAAAAAATCATCTACAAAAGAAAAAAAATAATTCATATACCCTACATCTTGTTTTATTGATAATATGTATCGAGAATTTGTTTCCATCATTAAGAAATACACCCCAAAGAAATGGAGGTTTTTTCTTAGAAAATTAAGACGTTGGGTTTTATATTTCGCACAAGTTGTGGTCGGATTAAAAGTTGAAAAAAAATACTATTGTCCGGTAAACGATAAAAAATACAGAACATTTATAAAAGATGGAAAATTATTGCTTTCACTTGATTTAGATGCAAGAGAACGTCATAGATTTATTTGGCATTATATTGCTTCACGTACCATATTATTTACTGAAGAAAAAGTAAAACTATTACATATTTCCCCAGAATATTGTTTCTATGAAAAATTAAAAGAGAAAAAAAACATTCAATATTTCCCCGTAGATAAATTTGAGCCAGGTTACGACTATCTATCCTTAACTAAAGACTTTGATTTATTAAATTCCGGGCTACAGTCGGAACAATTTGATTTTATTATATGCAACCATGTTTTAGAACATATAACAAATGATAAAATTGCAATTGCCAATTTATTCAAAATCTTAAAAAAAGATGGAACGGCCATCGTCAGTGTACCCATATTAGAAAATGATGCTCCAACCTATGAGGATTATAACATTCTATCTCCTAAAGAGCGTAAACTACATTTCGGACAATGGGATCATGTGAGATATTACGGAACAGATATTGAAAATCGCTTTATAGATGCAGGATTTAAGGTTAAAACTGTAAATTCTCTCAATTACTTCAATGAAGTGGGTAGAATAAGATTTGGCGTACCCAAAAAACAATATCTTTTCCACTTAACTAAACCTTAGTTGAACCTGATTGACCAAACCAAAAAGCAGAAATTTTATTTAAATCAAATTTTCCTTTGAATATCTACATAGTCATTCCGGCTCATAACGAAGAAGCATATATTGACAGGATGCTTCAATCCATTGTTAAGCAGACTGTACTTCCAAAAAAAGTGGTGGTGGTGGATGATGCTTCAACCGATGGCACTTCAAAAATCATTAAGCAATTTTCAGAAAAATACGCTTTTATTGAAGGTGTATTTTTTAACTCCGAAAAACTCCATGAGCCCGGAAGCAAGGTTATAAATGCTTTTTACAATGGTTTTGAGAAGCTCGACAACAACTTCGACATTATTTGCAAATTTGATGCAGATTTAATTTTCCCAAAAAACTATTTAGAGAAAATTGCTGGAATTTTTCAAAACGATCCTTCCGTAGGAATGACTGGAGGATTTTGCTATATTGAAAAAAATGGCGATTGGGTTTTGGAAAGTCTCACAAATGAAGACCACATTCGTGGTGCTTTAAAAGCATATCGAAAAGAATGTTTTAAGCAAATAAATGGATTAAAAAGCACAATAGGTTGGGACACCGTGGACGAACTTCTGGCCCAATATCATGGTTGGAAAGTAAAGACAGACACCTCCCTTCACGTAAAGCATTTAAAACCCACTGGGAAAGTTTATTCAAAAACTTCAAAATACAAGCAGGGCGAGGCTTTTTACAAAATGCGCTATGGCTTTTGGCTCACATTGATAGCTTCTGCAAAACTGGCGTCCAAAAAAAACAATTTTCAGTTTTTTATAGATTGTATTCAAGGTTATAAAAAGGCTAAAAGCCAACAACTGGATTTTATAGTTTCTGAAAATGAAGGCGTATTTATACGAAAGCTACGATGGAAAAACATATTCAAAAAGTTGGGTTTATGATACTTACATATTTAGCAACCATTCTTTAACAATGCACTGTACTATAATTGCTATTTTTGCAAATAAAAATCTCCATGAAAAATAACTTTATCCTCCCTGCAATCCTTGTGTCGTTTTTGTTTTTGTTTTCAGCCTGTGTCTCGGTACAGGTTAAGCACAGCACCATTTCCTCCGTTTCTTCAGAAATAAAAAAGCCAAAGAACATAATCCTGCTCGTAGGCGATGGTATGGGCTTGAGCCAAGTTTCCACGGCTATTTATTACAAAGATGGCAAACCGAATTTTGAACGTTTCCACACTATTGGTTTGAGCAAAACTTCCTCGGCCAGCGATTTGATTACCGATTCGGCCGCGGGCGCAACTGTTTTTTCAACTGGCAAAAAAACCTACAACGGAGCTATTGCGGTAGATATGGACACCATTCCCCTACCCACCATTATTGAGCAACTCTCAAAACGTGGACTTGCAACGGGCATTGTTGCCACGTCTTCCATTCAACATGCTACGCCGGCCAGTTTTTATGCCCACGTGAAAAGCAGGAGATTGTATGAAGAAATTACTACTTTCGCACCAAATAGCGGCGTGAACTTTTTTGCGGGTGGTGGACTTAAGTTTTTCAACCAAAGAAAAGATGGAAAAGATTTATTAGCTGAAATGAAAGCGAAAGACTATGAAGTGATAACTGACCAACTTCCTAAAACCCCAAGTGAAAATAATGAACTCATCCTTCTGGCAGAGGACGGTATGCCCAAAATGAGCGAAGGCCGCGGCGATTTTCTTCCAAATGCTACCAAACTGGCTTTGGAAAAGCTCTCAAAGAATGAAAAGGGTTTTTTCTTGATGGTTGAAGGGAGCCAGATTGATTGGGGCGGCCACGATAACGATGCCAACTATCTTATTGCCGAATTACTGGATTTTGATAAAACGTTGGGTGTAGCTTTAGATTTTGCCAAACAAAACGGCGAAACACTTGTTATTGTTACAGCAGACCATGAAACAGGTGGTTACACATTGGCTTCAGACGGAAAAGATTACAATAAAATCAAACCCAGTTTTTCAACTTCTGGCCACTCGGGCACTATGGTCCCAGTTTTTGCGGAGGGTCCCGGCGCTTCCCTATTCAACGGAATATATGAGAGCAACGAAATCTATCATAAAATGATGGCTCTTTTTGATAAATAAAAGCTAAAAAAAGCTTTTTCAAAAAACAGTGCGTTAATTTTAGTATTTTAGCGATACCTATCATTTTTATGAAGTATTTAAGAGATATTGGCTCCTATTTTTTGATGATTAAAAAGGTGTTTGGCAGTTTTACCAAAACATCTGTTTTAAAACACCTTATTTTTAAAGAAATTGACGATCTTATTATCGATTCCTTGGGCATTGTTGCATTTATCTCGTTTTTTGTAGGCGGCGTTGTTTCCATACAAACCGCGCTGAATATGGACAACCCCCTAATCCCGAAGAGCCTTATCGGGTTTGCCACACGGCAATCGGTAATATTGGAGTTTGCGCCTACATTCATTTCCATAATCATGGCGGGAAAAGTGGGCTCTTTTATAACTTCAAGTATTGGATCCATGCGGGTTACCGAGCAAATTGATGCCTTGGAAGTAATGGGAATAAACTCACTGAACTATTTGGTATTTCCCAAAATCGTGTCACTGATGTTCTATCCTTTCGTAATCGTAATCTCCATGTTTTTGGGCATTATGGGCGGTTGGGTAGCAGGTGTTTACGGTGGCTTTAGCAGTTCTTCCGATTTTGTTGCCGGACTACAGGAAAGCTTTATTCCGTACCATCTGTTTTATGCATTCTTTAAAACCTATGTCTTTTCCTTTATACTGGCAACGGTTCCTTCCTGGCAAGGCTATTATATGAAGGGCGGCGCACTGGAAGTAGGCAAGGCAAGTACCAACTCCTTTGTTTGGACCAGCGTACTCATCATTGCGGCAAATTATATTATTACCCAACTCCTTTTAAGCTCATGATAAAAGTTGAAGATGTACATAAAAGTTTTGGTGATGAGGAAATCCTAAAAGGAATAACCACAGAATTTGACAAGGGTAAGACAAACCTTATTATCGGACAAAGCGGTAGCGGAAAAACCGTTTTGCTGAAATGCCTTTTGGGCCTTTTTAGACCTGAGCAGGGAAGAATATATTATGAAGATAAAGCCATCCAAGATATGGATGACGAAGAACAGCGCAAACTTCGCGAAGAAATCGGGATGCTTTTTCAGGGTGGCGCACTCTTTGACTCAATGAATATTGAGGAAAATGTAATGTTTCCACTACGCATGTTCACCAAACAAAAAAAGGCCGATATGCTCGAAAGAGTAAATGAAGTGCTAAAGCGTGTGAACCTTGAGAATGTGAACAAAAAATTTCCAGCAGAAATCTCTGGAGGGATGCAAAAAAGGGTTTCCATCGCGCGGGCTATCGTAAACAAACCGAAGTTTCTTTTCTGTGACGAACCCAACTCGGGGCTCGACCCGAAGACAGCAACTTTAATAGACACACTTATTCAGGAAATTACCCACGAGTACGATATTACTACCGTTGTCGTTACGCACGATATGAACTCCGTAATGGAAATAGGCGAGAAAGTGGTATTATTGAAACATGGAAAACTTGTTTGGCAGGGCACCAATCAGGAAATCTTCAAAACAGATAACGATGATGTTACCAACTTTGTTTACTCATCAGATCTTTTCAAAAAAATCCGTGACGTTCAATTAAAGGAAGGCTAATGCCTATGGATATTCAGAAACCTGAATAGTATCCAATTTCATTTTAAATTTAAGCCAAGCTTCAATTTTTTTCAAGTCTGTTTTTCGATCGCTAGAAGATACACTGTTTTTCCAGCGAATGTTAACTACCGGAAGCGTATCGGTTTTTTTGAAATCTGTAGTTATTTTGTTTGAGTAGCTAAAGGTTTGGATGTTTTCATAATTTATCTTTATTTCTTCGCTAAGCTCCTCAAATGGTACATTTTGAATTTTCAAAAGCGCTACCTCGTTCTCCAAAAAACGAATCTGCTCATCTTTATCTTGAATAAGCTGTTCGTTCTTAACGTATAGATCCTCAAGGATTCCGGTCCTGATTTCATTGGAAAGCTTTTCGGCAACTTCCCCACTTTGGTCCGCTCCTTGGTATATGCGCAAATGGGCATCGCCAAGCTGTTCGGTTTGCCTAAGCTCTGTATTCCATGTCGTGATTTCTGCATTGGGCACCAATCGTCCAATTAAATAGACGTCTATCGTTTTTGTTTCATAATCCTGGGTAAATTTAACAACCTCACAACCTTCATACTTTATCGTGTTTTTTACAAATTCTTTTGCATTTTTCTCAAAAACCTGTTGCTCCAATAATTTGATGAACAACCAAACACTTGGTACCATAACAGCGATGGCTATTATAGTGGCAATTTGTGCAGTCCTTTTTCTGCGTTTGCTGTTTGCGTAGCGGACCAACGGAAACTGTAATATTTTTGAAACTATAAATGTAGCAAGCGCTATAAATACGGCATTGATAGAAAACAGATAAAGCGCACCTCCTGCATACGAGGCATTCCCTATTGCCAATCCATAACCTACGGTACATAAGGGCGGCATAAGGGCTGTGGCAATAGCAACACCAAATATTACACTGGCTATCGTTCCGCTTTTGGTTTTCGCCACTATTAGTCCCAATCCACCAAAAATAGCAATCAATACGTCCAAAATAGTGGGATAGGTTCTGGCAATCAGCTCAGGTGTTTCTTCAGTTAAAGGTGAAACTTTAAAATAAAGAAACGCCGTTAGCACACTTAAAAACACCATCACCCCAAGGTTGATGAACGAACGGCGCAAGGTTTCCACATCGTTTATGGCCACCGAAAGCCCGATTCCCACAATTGGCCCCATCAATGGCGAAATAAGCATAGCTCCAATAACCACTGCAGTGCTACTTACGTTAAGACCGATAGAAGCAACGAAAATTGAAAATATAAGAATCCAAGCTGTGTGCCCTTTAAATGATATGTCTTTCTTTACCGCTTCAATAGTAGCATCGCGATCAGATTCTGAACGAATATCGAAAAGTTCAGCCAGGAATTTTTTTATACTCTGCCACGTATTGAGCTTTACGTTCTCAAACTCGTTATCGTTGGGAGTAGTTTTAATATCTTTATTGTTTTCCGTTGTACTCATTTATAAATATTTTTTATCAAATTTACGCGATACCTCGTTCAAAAGTTCCTTAATCTGCTGTTCCTTCTTCTTCGGGAATAGCAAAAGAACATCATCTTTGTCCACCACAATATACTCTTCAATTCCATCTAAAACAACAAGTTTCTTTTTATCGGTAAAGATCATATTATTTGTTGCGTTCTTCAATAATGTTTCAGCATTTACAACCGCATTTTGGCTTTCGCTCTTTCCCAATTTATCGTAAAGCGCACCCCAGGTCCCCAGATCGTTCCAATCAAAGGTTGCTTTTTTTAAATAAACATTGTTCGCTTTTTCGAGTATTCCATAATCAATGGAAATGTTTTCGGCCTCTGGATAATTAAGGTCAATGAATTTTTTTTCTTCGGAAGTATTCAAAACAGCCATTCCTTTTGAAAACAATAAATTCATCTCTGTTAAATGACTTTCAAAGGAAGCGGCTATACTTTTTGCGCTCCAAATAAAAATACCCGCATTCCAAAGAAAATTTCCAGCGGAAATAAATTGTCTTGCAGTTTCATAATCCGGCTTCTCCCTGAACTGTATCACTTTTTTTATTTCTGAAGCATCACTTTTATCGGTTTCAATATAGCCGTAACCCGTATTCGGAAAACTTGGTTCTATACCCAAAGTGAGCAAAATATTCTCGCGCTGGGCAGCATCAAAGCAGGCCTGCACATCTTTGGCAAAGGCTGCCTCATCTTCAATCCAATGGTCGCTGGGCGCAACGAGCATCAATGCATTTGGGTTTTTCTTTTTAATTTTTAGAGCGGAAAGCAATATGCACGGTGCGGTGTTGCGCATTGCCGGTTCTAAAACTACCTGCTCTTTGGTGATCTTAGGTAATTGCTTTAAGGTTATTTCCAAATACATTTCATTGGTAAGAATATAGATGTTTTCCGAAGGAATAATTTTATTGAGCCTTGAAAAGGTTTTTTGCAGCAAAGTCTCTCCCGTTCCCAACATATCGTGAAACTGCTTTGGAAACTCCTGTGTGCTCACGGGCCAAAATCGGGAACCGATTCCACCTGCCATAATTACTGCGTAATAATCTTTGTTCATTTAAACTATTTTAAAAATTCCACTTCCGCGTTCGGATTGAAAAGATAGGTCTTTCCGGTGGAGATTTCCAAACATTCAAACCGTTTAACACGTTGTTTCCCGCGCTTGAAGATTTTTCCGTTGTACAGCCTAAAATGCCCTCCGAAGGGGATTTCAAAGATATAGTTTTTATCGTTCTCGGGATCAAACTGCTTTAACGCCAGAGCCAACGCCGCATCAGTATCGCTCGAAGCTTTCGGATTTTTGAAATGGCGTGCCAATAAGGGCAATAATTGATTCGGAAAAACTTCGGGCCGCAAAAAAGGTAACATCAAAAATTGAAAGCTGCGTTTCCATTCCAAACCGTGGGGCTTAATTAATCGTCCGTATTTTTCAAAAGTTGCCAAATGGGCAATTTCGTGTACCAATGTTATCAAAAAACGATATTTGTTCAGTGAAGCGTTCACAGTAATTTTGTGCTGGCCATTGGGCATCTTTCGGTAGTCACCATGGCGTGTAACCCTTTCATTTACAATCTTAAGATGAACGTTATGCGCTTTTATCAATTCAAAAGCTGAAACAACGGAAGCTTGTGGAATGTATTTTTCAAGAATCTCTGTCATAAAGGTAAAATTGCGAAAATTACAGTTCTTTTTTAAGGTTCATAAATACTGAGTCTTTGTAAATATAATGTGGTTTTTCAGCTTTAAAAAACAAACTTTGATACTTCTTGAAAAATAAATATTACCCCATTTATTTTATTCTCAACATCTTATAAAAATTTATTTAAAACAATTCTAAATAATCTTTGAAATCACAAAGGCACGCAATATATTTGCGCTCAATTTAAAATAAATCTAAATAAAAATAGTGTTTCAATGAAATTAATGACCACCCTACTTTTCATCCTCTGTGCCCATATAGTTTTGGCTCAAGAAGCAGCAAAAGTTAACGGAAAAGTAACCGATATTTATAATAACCCTGTTCCCTTTGCCAGTGTTTATATCCCCGAGCTTAAAAAAGGAGGTGCCGCTGATGAATACGGTTTTTTTACAATTACAAATATTCCTTACGGTCAATGGCAACTTACCGCAAGTGCCGTAGGATATATGTCTTCCACAATAGCGATCAACCCAAATGATTCCATTTTGAATGGAATTCGCTTTCAGCTTGCCCCTGATAATGAGCTGGACCAAGTGGAAGTGTTTGGAAATAGAAATGACCATCCTGACAAAATAGAATCCATCACGCGTTTGCCTTTGAAACCTTATGAGCAGATTCAAAGCATCTCAGTCCTTTCAGAAAAATTGATTGAGGATCAAGGTGCTTTGAGCATTGCCGAAGCCACTAAAAATGTTCCCGGCGTTTACACTTTCGCAACTTACGGCAACAAACGTGAGAGTATGTCATCACGTGGGTTTAGAGGAATCCCTATTCTGAAAAATGGTGTGCGGATTCACTCCGATTTTCGTGGGGTTGGTATTTTGACAGATATGCAGGGCGTTGATAATATTCAAGTTCTTAAAGGAACAGCTTCCATAACCCAAGGTGTAGCAACAGACTTGGGAAGTCCCGGAGGAATCATAAATATCGTTACCAAAACTCCCAAATATACTACCGGAGGAAGCGTGAGTCTTCGTGGAGGTAGTTTTGGGCAAATACGTCCTACCTTTGATGTTTATGGGCCACTTAACAAAGAAAAAAATATTGCTTTCCGTTTAAATGGTGCTTTGGAAAGAGCCGATAGTTTCAGGAATTTGGTAGAAAAGGAAAGTTTTTATTTCAATCCTTCCTTTGAATGGAAAATAAACGAAAAGACAACGGTAACTCTGGAATTGGATCATTATTACGACAGCCGAACGCCAGATCTGGGCACGGTAAACTTGGCCTCAAATGATATAAACGCAATTTATGACCTTCCACATTCGCAGTTTTTAGGTTTTGAAAACGATCGTTCCATCACCCAAAATACTACCTATGCCGTTAGAATGGATCGTGAATTAAATGACAAACTTACTTTAAAAGGAGCCTTTTATAGTTCGTCACTAAGCTTGGACGATAAAGGTGCCGGTTTGGGAAAAACCATTGAGGAAAACGAAATTCCAGTTTACAATATCCGCCAGCGTAGTTATTCCACCGCAACCCGCGGTGACGACAACAGCGTGCTCCAATTTGACTTGATTGGGGATGATGTTTACACAGGTTCCATAAAACACACTTTCCAAGTTGGGTTTGATTATCGGGCCTCAAGGTATAGCACAAGCAGCCAATCTGCTGGCGTGGTGGACACTATTAATGTTTTTCAAAATATAGCGCACAGATTGCCCAATGTTACCTTGGGAGAGGCAAATGTGAACGGCGGAAAAACAAATTCCCTTGGCTTTGTTGCGCAGGACGTAATTTCTTGGAACACTTGGCTAAAAACATTTCTTGGCGCTCGTTACAGTTCAACCGAAACCCTTTCAGAAACTGAAAACACACGTAGCGATGCATTCAATCCGCTGGGAGGAATTATTGTTTCGCCAATCAAAAATGTAAACGTTTTTGTTTCCTACACCAACAGTTCCTATCCACGAACAGCATCCCGTTTGGGCCAAAATGGAGAAGAATTGGGCAACGAGCGCTACGACCAATTGGAAACGGGTTTCAAAACAACTTGGCTCAACGACCGACTGCGATTTAACATGACGCTTTATAAAATCAACAACAAGAACATAAACCTTCCTGTTTATGACGAAACTTGGACAAACATTCTATACTATGCAAAAGGAGGAAACGACCAGCGGCAAGGAATAGAAGTGGAACTTACCGGAAGGCCACTTGAAAATCTGGAGCTGATTGGCGGTTACGCATATATTGATGCGCAATATAAAGAGCATACTTCCTATGTTTATGGTTCTGCACCGCTAAATACTCCAAAACATACCTTTAATGCCTATGCCAATTATTCTTTCAGAAATAACATTTTGGAAGGGCTTTCAGTTGGCGCAGGCGCTTATTATACCGGAGAACGTCCTATCAATGATTGGTCGTCGGGGGCTGTTACCCACCAAGGAATTGTGCCAAACCAAAAACCCTTTAATGTGGAAGCCTACACCTTGGTAAATTTTCAGGCGGAATACAAATTCAATAAAAACTGGAGCCTTCAATTTTTGTTGAACAATGTATTTGATAAAATAGGTTACAACGCCTATAGAACCAGCTATATCAATCAAACCGACCCACGAAACTTTGCAGGAGTCCTGCGCTATAATTTTTAGTTGTTTGCGTGTTAGTTTATAAAGGCATGGCTTAGGTTGTGCCTTTTATATTGTTTTAAATTTGTCTTTTATGAAAACAAAAAAATATACCGTCCGAAAGTTTATAAACGACGTCCATCTTTGGCTGGGAATTGGCAGCGGCATCATTCTGCTGATTATTTGTTTAACAGGAACGATGCTAACTTTTGAAGAAGAAATAAAAAGTCTTTTTTCTGAAGAAATGACCGTTTCTCCAAAAGAAACTGTTTTTCCAATAGAAACGCTAACAACAAAACTTGCCGCTGAAGGTAAAGTGACACGCGTAAGCATTAGTCCGGAAAAAGTAAAACCATACGAATTTTTGGTAAAAACAAACAAAGAAGACAGACGCGGCACGACCTTTTTCGTGGATCAATACGAGGGTACTTATTTTAAAGCAGCACCCAATATTCTCGATGGGTTTTTTATGACCATGTTCAAACTGCACCGTTGGCTTCTGCTCGATATGGCTATCGGAAGACCGATTGTTGGAATTGCCACTATCATTTTTTTGATACTTTCCATAACTGGAATTGTGCTTTGGTTTCCGAAGAAAAAATTGAAAAAACTGAAATGGAAACATCTAAAACCCGGTTTTAAAGTTGCTTGGCGTGCAAAATGGAAACGCGTAAACCACGATTTGCACGTAACCTTGGGATTTTACACGGCTATATTTTTAGTGATTATGTCGCTCACAGGATTGTTTTGGTCTTTTGAATGGTACAAAGATGCGGGCAGTGCCGTACTTGGCACCGAAGTTTTTGGCGGTCGCGGGGGCGGGCCAAAAATTGATTCCAAAGCGAATCCCACTTCAAAAACTGTAGCTTTTGCCGAAGTCATAAAAATCACGGAAAGCGAATTGCCTTTTGAAGGAACTACTATTTTTCAAATCCCGGCTGACGAAAAAGATATTTTCAGCATTCGCAAATATCACGATGAAGATTTTCTGGAAACTGCTGTGGACGAACTGAAAATTGATCGCGACGGCACCATTATTTCAAAGGAAATATTTTCAGAAAAACCATTGAACGTGCAGATCGCAAGCTCCATAAAAGCAATCCACATGGGAACGATCTTTGGGTGGTTTTCAAAAACCATTTACTTTATTTCTTGTTTAATAGCCACAAGTCTTCCCGTTACCGGCGTTATTATCTGGCTGAATAAATTAAAAAAGAAACCTAAAAAATCTTACTAAACCATGACTATGGAGCACAAAGGTAAACTCAAGGTGTAGTACTAGAAACCTGCAATATTTTTCCGTTATAGAATTTATTTCCCCTAAGGGAAAAATCCATTATATATTGCGCCATTTCAGTTGCAGAAAGTGGTGCCTTAAAGCCCGGGAAAGCTTCCTCCAACATCTCTGTCTGCACGCTGCCCAGTGCCAACACGTTAAACGACGGGCCGCTTTCTTTATACTCCTCGGCAAGCAATTCGGTTAAGGTTATCAATGCGCCTTTGCTGCTACTGTACGCACTTAGTCCAGAAAATTTCACACTTCCCTGAACGCCGCCCATACTGCTAATATTCACTACATGGCTTTCTTTCTTCATAAAAGGAAGCACTGTTTTTATCAACGAGGCCACGCCAAAAACGTTAACATCATAACACCTTTTAAATTCTTCGGAAGTGATATCGGAAAAAGGTTTGTTCACCAAAAAACCCGCATTGTTTATTAAAACAGCAACAAATTTCATCCGTGTTTGCAGATATGCCGAAAGCTTTACGATTTCAGATTCATCGGCAATGTCAAATTCCAAAGCCGTAACATTCTTCAGCTTTAAATCTGAAATAGGTTTTGAATTCCGCGAAAGTGCCAAAACATTGTGTCCGGCTTCGGAAAAAAGTTTTACCATTTCAAACCCAATGCCCCGGGAAGTACCTGTGATAATTATGTTTTTCATTTTTTAAATATACACAAATCCCGATAGTTTCGGTAAAACGAAGCTATCGGGATTTTAATTAGTCATTGCCTATTGTTATACAAACATCGTTACAGGATTCTCTATATACTGTCGTAATGTTTGTAGGAATTTCGCGCCCGTAGCACCATCCACAGTACGATGATCGCAGGCCAAGGTTACCGTCATGGTATTGCCTACCGCAATCTGTCCGTTTTTCACTACTGGTTTTTGAACGATTGCGCCAACCGATAAAATAGCAGAGTTTGGCTGGTTTATGATAGAAGTGAATTCGGTTATTCCAAACATTCCAAGATTAGAAACGGTAAACGTACTACCTTCCATTTCCTGTGGCGTAATTTTTTTGTTACGTGCTTTTCCGGCAAGTTCTTTAACCTGTGCTCCAATTTGTGAAAACGTCATTTGGTCTGCAAACTTCAAGACAGGAACCAGCAAACCTTCATCAACCGCAACAGCAACTCCAATATGGATATGCTTTGCAATTCTTGTAGCTTCCGGCGTCCATTGGCTATTTACTTGCGGATGCTTTCTCAAGGCCATTGCACATGCTTTTATAACCATATCGTTGAAAGAAATTTTCACATCTGGATCTGCATTTATAGCTTCGCGAGATGCAATTGCGTGATCCATATCCAATTCAACTGTCAAATAATATTCTGGCGCAGTGAATTTTGATTCAGCCAAACGCTTTGCAATGGTTTTGCGCATTTGGGAATTTTTCACTTCCTCAAAACTTTCGGTCCCAACAGCAACGTAGGCCTGTCCTCCGCCTGTAGCAGGTTGGTAATTTTCAATATCGCTTTTAACGATGCGGCCGTTTTCACCACTTCCACGCACTTGACGCAAGTTAATTCCTTTCTCCTCGGCTAGTTTTTTGGCCAAAGGCGAGGCAAAAATGCGACCTTCGTTTGTGTTTGGTAAAGAAGATTCCGATTTCTTTACGGAAGAAGTTTCTTTTTGTGGCTCTTCTTTTTTAGAATCAGTACCAGAGTTTTGTTTTTCTTCCTCTTTCTCTTCATTTGAAGATTTTCCTTCTTTAGAGGAAGACTTTCCTGCACTTTTGAAGTTTTCAGCAACTCCAGAAACATCAGTTCCCTTTGGGCCAATAATCGCGAGCAGGGCATCAACAGAAGCAGATTCGCCTTCGCCAACACCTATTTTTAAAAGCGTACCGGAATAGAAAGACTCAAATTCCATAGTGGCCTTATCAGTTTCAATTTCAGCTAAAATATCGCCTTCTTCTACTTTGTCGCCTTCCTTTTTTAACCAAGATGCAACAGTTCCTTCAGTCATGGTATCGCTCAAACGCGGCATTGTGATTACCTCAACACCTTCGGGAAGCTCAGCTACACTCGATGACCTTTCAGATTCTTCAGAACCTTTTTCGTCGGAAGACTTTTTTTCTTTGGAATTGTTTTCCTTAGTTTTTTTATCTGAAGACCCGCCTGCCGGACGGGCAGGTTTTTCGCTAATCAAATCTGAAATATCTTCATCTTTTTTACCGATAATTGCCAATAATGAATCCACTTTTGCAGTTTCCCCTTCTTTAATGCCAATATGAAGTAAGGTCCCTTCGTAAAATGATTCGAACTCCATGGTGGCTTTATCTGTTTCAATTTCAGCAAGAATATCACCTTCCTTTACTGTGTCCCCCACTTTTTTAAGCCAGGTGGCTACCGTGCCTTCTTCCATGGTGTCGCTCAAACGCGGCATGTTTATTACTTCTGCCATCTTCTATAATTTATCTGATAAAAATGGATAATCTTCCTGCTCGTAAACAGCATCGAACATTACGTTCTTCTCTGGATATGGTGATTCTTCTGCAAATTTTTCACATTCATCAACCAAATCTTTTACCCTTTTGTCAATTTTTTTAATATCCGCCTCGGTAGCCCATTTGTTTTTGTAAATCTGATGAAGCACGTATGTAATAGGATCTTCTTCCTGTTTTTTGGCAACCTCCTCTTTGGTTCGGTAATGTTGTGCATCACTCATTGAATGCCCGCGATAACGATAGGTGCGCAATTCCAAAAATGTTGGGCCATCACCACGACGGGCGCGTTGTATTGCTTCATCCATTTCCTTTGCAACAACTTCTGGTTTCATTGCATCTACTGGCTTGCAGGGCATTTCATAGCCCAGCCCAAGTTTATAAATATCTGTATGGTTCGCGGTCCGCGCTACGGAAGTTCCCATGGCATAACCGTTATTCTCAACGCAAAAAACCACTGGAAGTTTCCAAAGCATGGCAAGGTTAAAAGTTTCGTGAAGCGAACCTTGACGCGTTGCTCCATCGCCCATATAGGTTAAGGTTACGGAATCTCTGTCAAAATATTTATCGGCGAAAGCCAAGCCAGCGCCCAGTGGAATTTGTCCACCAACTATACCGTGACCTCCATAAAAACGATGCTCTTTGGAAAAAATGTGCATAGATCCCCCTAAACCATGGGAAGTCCCTGTGCCTTTTCCATAAAGTTCTGCCATTACTCTTTTAGGATCCACGCCCATCCCGATAGGCTGTACGTGGTTTCGGTAAGCGGTTATCATACGGTCCTTTTTAAGATCCATAGCGTGCAGCGCACCCGCCAATACAGCTTCCTGACCATTGTAAAGGTGTAGAAAACCCCTTACTTTTTGATTGATATATACTTGCGCCAGTTTGTCTTCAAACTTGCGCCAAAAGAGCATGTTTTCGTACCAATCCAGATACGTTTTTTTGGTGATTTTCTTCATCTATCTGCTATAAGGTTTTCCCAAAGGAAAATTTATTAAACGGATAACAAAAATAGCACTTAAAAAGGTTAAATCACAAATTCCAAATTCCAAATACCAAATAAATTCCAAATTCTCATTAAATTCCAAATTCGAAGCACCATCCCGATAGCTATCGGGAGGTGCTTGAGATTTGGTGCATTTTTCCTTTAGAGATATTTAGCATCAAAGCCCAGCGGCAGTAAATCCATTACGGAAGCTACCTTGATGATAGCTCCGGTTTCGCCCATAAAGTAGATATTTATTGGCGACTTTTGTTTTTGTTCATACTCCGCCAAAGATTGGCGACAGGCACCACAGGGCGCAATGGCCTCCGTAACTTCGTGACTTTCGGCGCGCACGGTAATGGCAAGGTCCGTTATAGTTTCATTTGGAAAATTGGCACCCGCACTGAATACCGCAACCCTTTCGGCACATAGACCGGATGGAAAAGCAGCATTTTCTTGGTTGTTGCCGGTTACTATAGCGCCAGAAGAAAGCCGAAGTGCAGCCCCAACCCTAAAATGTGAATAAGGCGCATAAGCATTTTCACGTGCTTGCTGCGCCTTATCCATCAATTCTTGAATGTCTTTTGAAAGTTCTGAAACGGTTTCAAAAACCTCTAATGCGATTTCAATTTTTTGTTTTTTCAAACCACTAATATTCGTCGTAGGTATCGCCAAAGTTGAAGGTTAAACCAAAACGAAGGGTTCCGTCAAGTGGGCTGTTTGCCAATTTAGACGTAGAGAATAAATACGAAATGTCTATATTGATTGCAGTATAGCGGAAACCTGCTCCAATAGTAGCAAATTTTCTTCCACCCTTCATATCACTTTCATTAAAGTAACCTCCCCTAAAAGCGAACACATCTTGGTACCAATATTCAGCACCCAACGCCCATGTGAACTCTTTCATCTCTTCACCAAAACCACCTGGAGCATCGCCAAAAGATTTGAATATTCCTGAAATGAAACTTATATCATTGTATTCCTGGTTAACTTGCCCTCTTTCTTCAGGAGTTATTTCACCATCACCATTAATATCGGGATCTTGGCGCGTTGGCACCAATAATTTATTTACTTCGGCTGAAACACCTATTTTATTGTATTCATCAAGTATAAAATCAAATCCACCACCAAGAGCAAGATTTGTAGGTATAAAACTTTCAGAACCTACTTCATCATATTTTAATTTTGGACCGATGTTTGAAATATTAAAACCCATTCTCCATCGTCCGTCAAAATCATTATAAGGTATCTCTTCACTTTGGTAGTAACCAGCAACATCAACCGCAAATGTATTGGCTGCAGTAGCATCAGCAACAGCAGATTGCAGTTTCAAATCTGAACGAATATAACGTCCTGCAACTGCCATAGAAAAGCGCTCACTTAATCTTAATGAATAGGAAACATCAAACATAAGTTCGTTTGGTTTTACCAAAAGTGGCTCTTGTTCTGCAGTTTCACGAAGTTCAATATCTCCATTGCTAAAATAACGGAAACTTGCAGCTACTGCACTACGCTCGTTCAATCGGTTGTAGTAGGTAAGGTTACCTAAAAATATATCGTTTACCAACTTGCTTAAATATGGAGTATATGTAACCCCAACGCCTTGTTTTGATAATGAAAAAGCATATTTTGCAGGGTTCCACTGTTGCGAAAAAGCATCAGCAGAAGTCACAACCCCTATATCACCCATACCTCCCGAACGCGGATCAGCACCTATTAATATAAAAGGAACCCCCGTAGTAATAGGATTAAAATCTTCAATATCATCTTGTTGCGCCATAGACTTAAAAGCAACAAGGCCTATCAATATTGGAATAAATAATTTCTTCATAAAAGTTAATTTTGAGCAAATATAAATTTAATTTTTAAAGGATGACGAGTTTCTCAAATTTTTCAACCCGTTGATTGGTTAACGTAGATCTTACGGTTATCTTATATACATACACACCTTTTCCGATACGGTCGCCAAAATCGTCGCGGCCGTCCCACGTAATTTCACGGCACAAATAACTGCCAGAGGGTGGTAAAGAGGCGTTTTTGGTCCACACCACTTTTCCGGTAACGGTAAATACCTGTACTTGCACGTCCAAGGTTTCGTCCGGCCTGTTGTGGTTGAACCAAAACTCGGTATAATTCACAAAAGGGTTTGGGTAATTTAGCACTCGGGTAATTTCCAACTTTCCGCTACCCGCAACTATAAACTGTATTTCGGCGGTGGAGGAATTGTTGTACACGTCCCAGGCCTTTAAGGTCAGGGTATGAAGGCCATCTTCCAAATCGCGGAATTTAAAATGGGTTTTCCCTTTTGTATAATCATCTACTTCAGCTTGGTAAAATTCATTCAAGATAAATGGATTGGATTCATCACCGTCCAAAATTGCTACAATATCATGGCCAATTCCACTGGCGGTGTTTATTCCATTTGGATCTTCCAG
>JAGQYY010000029.1:0-8540 GCA_020435825.1 Aequorivita sp. | reverse complement strand
CTTGACAAGCAAGATTGGCGAATCGTCCGTAATTCCTCCTGAAACAAAACTTTCATCATTCATATAAAGCCGAATCAACGGTCCTTCGTTATCCTCGGGTGCATTTTCATTGAGGCCTCCTACGTTTAATTCAAGGTTTATCCCTGTTTGGTCTTCCAGCGTATTGTCTCTTTTGGCATAAAGACTCACCCTTCCTTTCCCAACAGGAATTTGAATATCTCGCGGCACGACAAATTCAAATTCAAAGAGTCCGTTGGAAACGGTTGCTTGTCCATTAAAAAGTCCTTCGCCCAGGTTTATAAAATCCATATAGATGTTATGATTGTCATTGTCCAAAGTTCTTCTCATCACATTTTTATCAAATATTTTGGCCTCAAGAACACCATTGTAATCAGACATTAACGTCCCAGAGCTATTGACAACCTCGCCCTCAATTTTAATTTTGCTCAATGCCTTTAGAGTATCCGTGGCCTGTGCAATTGGCACCCCATTTAATTTAGTGATACGAATGTCTCTTTTAGGAAAAGCAAGTGGCATGGCAGGGTCGCCAATATAAAACACTACGCGTCTAGTTATCGTGGTCATTTCCGTTTTTGAAATACGGAGTCCTTCCGCAGGCGGATTTGGTATTTCCGTATCAAAACCAAAAAGTTGATTGGCCAAGCGTTTATTGAAATCAATCCCAACATTTAAATATACTGCCCTCGTAGTGGTTACCAATGAAATAGCACCACCATCCTTGTTTTGAAATGTAAGTTCTCCAGCCGTAATACGCGATGGATTATCAAATTTTGTGAATTCGCAGGTAACAGTTATTATACACGGAAGTTTGTCTTTGTTCCTTAATTCCTGCGCTGCTTCCTTAGTATAAATGGCTTCGTGCGCCAAACCATCTTCCCCGCCATGACCAAAATAATCTATAATTATGGCTCCGGCCTCAATAGCTGTTTTAATGGCGTCATTAACTTCTGGATAACGGTTACCGCCTGCAGATGTCTCTTGTTGGTAAGCATCGGAATGTATTTTTTTTACATTTATAAAGGGCTTTCTTGCTGAAATAGTATCGCCAAGCTTATCGAGTTCTATTTCTAGATCTTCCTCACCTTCCTTATCAACATCATCAGAAATAAGTACAAAATTGTTCCGCCAATTGCCATAGGAAGATTTTTCGTTATACTTTATAATTTTATCTACCATTGCATTTGCCAAGGATACATTATCTGCAATAATTCTTCCCATTGCTATGTCTAGTCTATCTATATCTTCAGAGTTCCCGCTACCAATTGTACCTTCGGAAGGGTCCATATTTCCAAAGAAATCGTCAGACATAAAAGAAGTAGCGACATTTGTCCCTATAAGTGTATGGAAGGTTGGGACATTGTTATTATTATTGGTTATCCTGTTTTTATAGTCTATGGAAGTGTCGCCCATGATCCCAACATACTTTATACGTTTTGATTCTGAGGAGGCATTAAAGTAAACGTATCTAATAAAATTTCGAATAGCACTTATTTCTTGTCTTCCGGAACTGAATTCCTCATAAATTTTATCTGTTGTGACCACTTTCACATTAAGCCCTTGAAGTTCTTTGTTATGCTGGGCCAAACGCAATGCAGGCTGAATAAGGAAAGGAGGAGCGATAATAATGTAATCCACATCTTTAAAATTACCGGATTCGTCTTTGAATATGGTTCCTTTTAAGTTTTGATTTTGAACAGATGATTGAGCTATTTTGGTGGGAACAAAATAATTATTTGGGTTTATAGCCACATACTTGCGGACTTCGCCAAGGGTTTGTTTAAATCCAAAAGAGGAAGCATTGTTCTCATTTTGCTTTGATGTAATAGATTGGAAATCGGTAACATCCCAAACCTGTGAAAATTCGGTTGCGTTACTTATTTGATATTCGCCCACCCCTGCTAGGTTAGCCGCATTGTTATACTGAAAAGCCAACTGCCCTCCGGTTCCGCTTAACTGCCTAACGGCCCAAATGCCAATGTAATCCAAATAACCGATGCTCGATGGGTTTCCCGCATTGTTGTAAGCCAAATCTACTTTAACAACGGCATTGTTGGCAGGAACTTCAACATCTAGGTCGGCCATGCTCAGCAATCCGCTATCTCCCAATCGTGAAAAATTAAGTGGATCCAGACTGGTACTATTTATGGAAACCGCCATAGAAGTATCACTTTCGGAAGCCGCAGCGGCTTTCACGATCAACCTCATTGGTTTACCGGTTACAATATTTGGAAACTCAAAGCTATAACTCTGTTCACTGTCAATATCAAAACGGTTTCCAAACCACTTTCTTCCCAACTTTGTGGGGCTGAATTCGTCCTTTTCATGAAATTGGTAATCATCAAACTCATTGATATTAAATTCAACGCTGCCCGTTGGCTCAACCATTGAAACTATACGTTTTCCAGGGGCGCCCCCTGCGGTAACATAATAATAGGAGTCGTCACTATATGGATTTAGGTTAGAGTCATTCTCTTGCACATAACCTTCGGTACTGGTACCATAAAACAAAATATAATCACTTCCATCAAAACTGCCATCTTGTTCGCCCGAAACCTGTATCGCATTTTCAGGAAGATCAAAAAAGCGGGTTTGGTCATTTCGCAAAGGCAGCGTTTGTCCACCATTGCCATATACTTTAAGGGTTCTAGGGTCAACACCATCTGTATTCATCCCCAAACTATTCAGAAAACTTTTATCTAGTTTATAAACCCCAGTTTTTTCAACTTTAAATTTAAACCATTGTCCCGTGGCCAAGACAGAATTAGTTATTGGTGGTGGATTATTACGGTTTTGTGGGCCATAATTATAATTAACATCAAAAGAAAGTACCTTTTGGTAGCTTCCATTATTTTTTATTATTGGAGAAATACTAAAAATTGTATAAAGCACGTCTCTTGCCATGGTGCTTGCAATGTGATATTCAAGTTTGTTCGGCAGTGTTTCTGGAGAGATTTTTTTTAACTCTTCAGAAGAAACAGGCCCAAAACGAACATTGGTAACAGTTACTGAATTTCGGTCTGCAAATGCGGCATCTTTCCATTGAGTGGTATAAATGACGGTGTTCTTGTCCATTTGAAGCTTCAATCTTTCCAAAGCCATCTCATTGGATGAAATAGCAGGCCCATTAGCACCAAAGCTATCGGCAGTAGCATTGGTTCCGCCCCAGTATATATTTATATTTTTTGATTGTGCCTTTACTAAAAAAGGCATCACAAACAGAACAGAAAGAAGTATTGCTTTTCTCATTAGTACCATTAACGCTTCAAATATACACTTAGTATAAAGCAACATTTTAAAGTTTTTCAGCAAAATGATATTAGGATAATAATTTTAAAACTAATACGTTTGCATACGGGATTGGTCATAAAACCTTTTAAAATCCCACAGCGCAATAATAATAAAATATTATTGTGTTTTTGTCGTTAATTACTATATTGCGAACCCAATTTTATCATATTTGAATCTATGATGTTAAGAAAAAACCTAGCATTAAAGCTATTTGTTACTGTAATAGCGGCCTCGCTCCTTGTAGGTTGCAACAAAACTAGAGACTATAAAAATAGTTCCCGAGCCACAGGCTGGAAGATGAACGCCAAAGAAGGTGGTTTCCAGTATGATCCAAAAACCAAAGAACAAGAAACAGGGCCAGGTCTCGTTTTTGTTGAAGGCGGAACATTCACAATGGGACGGGTTCAGGACGATCCAATGCACGATTGGAACAATTCCCCAACACAGCAGCACGTTCAATCCTTTTATATGGACGAAACTGAGGTAACCAACCTAATGTATCTTGAATACCTAGACTGGTTGAAGAAAGTTTTTCCACCCTCTGACGAAAACTACAGAAAAATTTATGAAGGCGCTGTGCCAGACACACTTGTTTGGAGAAACCGCTTAGGGTTTAATGAAGTAATGACAAACAATTATCTTCGCCACCCTGCTTATGCAGAATATCCTGTGGTTGGTGTTAGTTGGGTACAAGCAGTTGAATTCAGCAATTGGAGAACAGACCGCGTTAACGAAATGGTTTTGGAAACCGCAGGTGTTACAGCCCGTAATGCTCGTTATGATGCAAAGCCAGGCGAAACTTTCAATACCGAAACTTATTTAAACGCCCCCTCGCTAACTTACGGAGGCAATGATTCTATTACCCGTGGCGGAAAAAAATCTGAAGCCATTGCGAAAAGAAGCAAGGACAGTACAAACTTATATATTCAGCGTAAAGATGGTTTGCTAATGCCATCATACCGCCTACCAACCGAGGCTGAATGGGAATACGCAGCCCTTGGCCTAGTGGGGCTTCGTAACTATAATGTTTATCGTGGAAAGAAAAAATATCCTTGGGAAGGCCAGTACACCCGCTCTGGAAAAAGAAGATCTCGTGGTGACCAATTGGCAAACTTTAAGCAAGGTGATGGTGATTACGGAGGAATAGCAGGATGGAGCGATGACGGCGCCGATATTACTGCGCAAGTTAAATCATACGAACCAAACGATTTCGGACTTTATGACATGGCCGGAAACGTAGCAGAATGGGTTGCCGACGTTTATCGCCCGATTGTAGATGATGAGTTCAACGACTTTAATTACTACCGCGGAAACGTTTACACTAAAAACGCCATTGGCGAAGACGGAAAAGTAAAAGTGGTTACAATGGACTCCATTGTGTATGACACATTGAGCAATGGAAAAATAGTAGCCCGCAACTTGCCTGGAGAAATTCTTCAAGTACCGGTTGATGAAAATGAAACATACTTGCGTACAAACTTCTCTAGCAGCGACAACCGTGACTATAGAGATGGTGACAAAGGCTCATCTCGATACTATCAATCTTTTGCAGATGATGAAAGTGAAAGTGATGATGGCAACAAACGTATGTACAACTCGCCTATACAAAAAGTATATGCAGATAGCTTAGGAGAATTAGATCGTCAGTATGACAAATCTTCAAGCAGAACTACTTTGGTTGACAATGAAGTCCGTGTTTACAAAGGTGGTTCTTGGAGAGATAGGGATTATTGGTTAGACCCTGCACAGAGACGTTATTTCCCTCAAGATATGGCAACAGACTATATCGGGTTTAGATGTGCGATGAGCCGTGTTGGTTCAAAATCCAAAAAAGGAAAACGACCAAGAAACTAAAATATCAAAAAAATTATAAAAAACAGCCCTCCTGAGCATTCAGCTTCGGAGGGTTTTTTTAGTATATTTATTTTATGAATATAGAATTGCTCCACAAACATTTTTTGGACAGCAGCGGTGTTTGTACTGACACTCGCAAAATTTCGCCAAACTGTATCTTTTTTGCACTTAAGGGTGAAAAATTCAATGGAAATCTTTTTGCACAGGAAGCCTTGGACAAAGGAGCAGGAAAGGTAATTGTTGATGAAGAAGCTTATCATAAAAACACAGGGGAAACAATTTTGGTCGAAAACGTTTTGCTCACCCTTCAGCAATTGGCAAGGTTTCATAGAGAGTTTCTTGGCCTTCCTATTATTTCTTTAACGGGAAGCAATGGAAAAACCACTTCCAAAGAGCTTATAAATGCAGTACTTTCGCAAAAATTTAAAACCGTTGCCACTCAGGGAAATTTAAACAACCATATTGGTGTTCCGCTAACATTACTGGAAATGAACAAAGAAACAGAGCTTGGAATTGTGGAAATGGGCGCCAATCATTTGGGCGAAATAAAAATGCTGAGCGAAATAGCCGAACCAGATTATGGTTATATCACCAATTTCGGAAAGGCACATTTGGAAGGCTTTGGAAGTCTCGAAGGCGTAATTCAAGGCAAAACAGAACTTTATCAGTTTCTGAAAAAACACAATAGGAAAATATTTGTCAACGCAAACGACCCAAAACAATTGGCCAATTCAGAAGGAATTGAACGAATCACTTTTGGCTCTCCACAGAGTGACTTCGACGTTCAATTAATAGACAGCTCGCACCACCTTTTAATTGAATTTAAAGGAACTGAAATGCAAAGTAATCTAGTGGGAGCTTACAATTTCACAAATCTTTCCGCCGCAATCGCCATTGGAGCCTATTTTAAGGTTTCCATTGAAAAAATTAAAGAGGGAATTGAAAGTTATGTCCCGTCCAACAATCGTTCCCAATTGATGGTTAAAGGCACAAACACCATTTTGATGGATGCCTACAACGCAAACCCCACCAGCATGATGGCAGCCTTGGAAAACTTTAAACAGGCCAAGGGTGAAAACAAAATCATGTTTCTGGGTGATATGTTTGAATTGGGCAAAGATGCAGAAAAAGAGCACCAAATCATCGTAGATTTTTTAGCAGAAAACCCTTTTGGAAACGTATTTCTCGTTGGAAGTAATTTCTTTAAAACAACAAGCAACGACTCCCATATAAGGAAACTTGAAACTTTTGAGGAATTGAAAACTACCCTTGAAAACAATTTGCCGAAAAATGCGACAATCTTGATTAAAGCTTCCCGAGGAATGGCCTTGGAAAGAATTTTGGATGTTATTTAAAATTATTGAAAAGAACTATAAGCAAATTCCAAGCTTTCAATTGCAATATTCTTACTTTCAGAATTTAGCTCTGAAACTACCCACTTTACAGGCCAGGCATTTGAAAAAACCCATGATTTGAGAGCTTTTTTATCTGTATCAAACAATTTTACTGTTATATTTTTTGTTTTTATAGTAATACCCTCATTGCCATTAAACGTATTCCTGCACCAAAAAACAACCTCAGAATCTTTTGATGCCATCCCTCTTTTTAACACTAAGTTTGAATATTTTAAAGGGGTTGGAATACGATGCTCGAAATTATTGTTTCCGCCTTCTGTAATTTCTTCAATACCCATTTCCATTGTAATTCCAGAGATTTCTTTAAAAATCACTTCCTCTTTTCCTGATGTGTTTGTAAGGCTCAGTTGAAAATAAAATGCAACGGGAGGATAATTATCCATTAGGAACCATTTTTAATTGTTAATCCTTCATGATTTAGTTCCAAAGTTTCAACAGCAATTTCGGTTGCGTCAGTTTCTGAATTGACCGCTAATATTTGCGTGGGCCAAGCGTGGGCCAATGCCCAACTCATAACCGCACTACCGGCCTCATCCCTAAGCGTTATAGTAATGGTTTCTCTTTGTATGATATTCATTTTAATAGAGTCATGCCATTTCCAGAAATTGTTGTCATTAACAAAAACCCCTCTCTTTAGGGTTATATTTCCTGTTTTTACCATACCCGGTGATTTTATGGCAGAAAACTGTTTATTATCACCATGCCTATATTCTATGGGCTGTGTTTCTGTTTCTATACCTGAAACTTCTTGAAAGGAAACATCCTTATCCTGCGAACCAAACCGTACCGAAAAGTGAAGTTTGGGTAGAGGCCAACTATCGTCTTGTGTTTCTCCTGCCATTTTATATATTTTTCAGAGTGATTCTATAATATTAACAATAAAAGGCTTTGATTCCTATAAGTAGTACTACGTAAATTTGTTTCACAAAAAAACCCGAAAAGATAAATTTCGGGCTTGAAAATCAGGAAACTTTTGAATTTATATTATTGTGGGTCATACTGGATTCGAACCAGTGACTTCTACCCTGTCAAGGTAACACTCTGAACCAACTGAGTTAATGACCCTAATTTTAAAACTCCAAAATACAAATAACAAATTCCAAGCAAAAGATTATTTGTCAAATTTTTTGATAGGTTTCTTTTTTATCATTCCGCCTTTTGCATCTTTCACTGAGGTCATAATCATAAATGCCTGCGAATCAATCTTATCCACTTCCGTCTTCAACTTGCTCATTTCCAAACGTGTAATCACAGTATATACAACATCTACCGGTTTTCGGGTCTGGCCTTCTTTTGCAAATCCGTTTTCAGCTTTAAAAATTGTACAGCCCCGACCCATTTTTTCAATAATTGCCAAACGTATTTCTTCATTTTTTTCGGAAATAATTGTTATTCCCATAAATTCTTCAATCCCGTCAATTACAAAATCAACCGTTTTTGAAGCGGCAAAATAGGTAAGTATTGCATACAATGCGATTTCCGTGGAAAGAAAATAAGCCGCTGTCATGAAAATGATAACGTTGAAAATCAAGATCACATTCCCTACTGTAAGGCTGGTTTTTCGACTGATAAATATCGCCAAAACCTCCGTTCCATCAATGATAGCTCCTCCGCGGATTGCCAAACCAATTCCCAGGCCTAAAAACAAACCTCCAAAGGCCGCTACCAATATTTTATCATCTGTAATTTGAGGAAAAGGAATCAAGGCAACGGCTATTGCCAAAAGCACAATACCCAATACGCTTTTTATGGCAAATCTTTTTCCGATAGAGAAATAGGCAAGTATTAAAAAAGGAAGGTTAAAGCACACCAACAATAGTGGAAATGAAATACCCGCCAGTTCATTTACCATCAGCGAAATACCTGTTACTCCACCATCTATAAAACTGTTTGGCATCAAAAAACCTCGCAGGCCGAAAGAAGCAGAGATTAAACCCAACAGCAAATAGAAAAAATCCCAGG
>JAGQYY010000028.1 GCA_020435825.1 Aequorivita sp. | reverse complement strand
GAGCCAGGATCAAACTCTTCATCGTAGGATCTTCAATAATATCGCGACCATACACATAAAGAGCCCGGCTCTCAAAAAAAATCCCGGGATTCTCACTCAGTTTAGTTTTCTAATGTCGGCCAAACACCTCTTAAGGTGATGGCCTACGCTGTCAATTTCAATATCTCAATGAACTTTTCTTTATTAAAAATAAAGATTCAATCGATGGTGGAACGGAGTTGAACCGTTGCTATTATTTCCTTTTCACCATTTTTAAGACCGTGCCTATTTCTCTAAGCGGGTGCAAATATACAATCCCTTTTTTTAATCCGCCAAACTTAATTTGATTTTTTTTGAATGTTTTTTATCAACAGGTTTCAAGCTACTGAAAGCTACATAATTATAATTTAAAAAAAATAAACGAACTGCTATACAAGTAAAAAAAAATATGAATAATTATTGCCTGAGCCCATAATATTAGCATATTCAGTAAATTAATGGACATTCAAAAATTAAAAGAGCGAACTTCAAAAATACTACCTATAAATTTTCTATGAAACTCTTTTGCACTTTAGTTATTAACAGATTTTTTGTTCCAATGGGATTTCAAATCCAAGTAATCAATTGGAAATGCTGGAGCTTGGCGCTCAAGAATGTTTTCCTGAAACGATCTTTCTAGAATATCCTCTATTAAATAGTCTTCTTTTACCTCAAAAGGTTTGTATTCTTCTTTGAGGGAAATCTCAAAAAGATTGGCTGTAGTATTATACCAGAAAGCCCGCCACCCCGTGCGCAGTTCTTTTACAAGGTCATAGGCCGTTCGTCCCGTTTGTCTGTGGATGAGCTTTACCAATATTTGCCCTTCTGTATGGGTAAGCTTTTTCAATTTTTCAGAAAACTCTCCCTCTATATAATTTTGCACCCGTTTAGTGTACTTTTTTTTATCCCTTTTATTCTCAATGGTTTTTAACCTTTCGGTCATTGTTGTCAACCTTTCGGCGGCAAGCTTGGCGTATGGATATACCTTTCGGGTCTTTCTTCGTAAAATTAAATAACGGCGCCTGTCCTCCTCTGACATGAATTTAACCTTCTTCAAAAGATACACTTCTTCAAGATTAATTATTTCACGAGCAATTGTGTCTCCCTTAATAATGTAATACATAAACTCAGTAGAATCCTTTTGCTTTTCAAGAGATTCGCTTTCAACCTGCGACAAAACTGAAGAACAGTTGAAAATGAGCATACATATATATATAATTGTATTGAATTTCATTCAAATTGTTTTAATAAAAACCATGTGTCAACTAAAAACGTTCCAAAAATAAGCAAATTGCATTGTTGGGCTTAATAAGAAATTGCTAATTTTACCGAACTTATCTTTTTCAAGAACATATCATTTATGACTACTTCAATATTAAACGACGAATCATTAAAATTTTTAGAGGAATATTTAAACAATGCAGCGCCGACTGGCTATGAATGGGACGGGCAAAAATTGTGGATGAACTATCTGAAACCGTACGTTGATGAATTTTTCACAGATACTTATGGAACTGCAGTCGGCGTAATAAACCCCAAGGCAAAGTTTAAGGTAGTAATTGAAGGACACGCAGATGAAATTTCCTGGTACGTAAATTATATATGTGATAATGGCCTTCTTTATGTTATAAGAAACGGCGGAAGCGATCACCAAATTGCGCCTTCAAAAATCGTGAATATCCACACTAAAAATGGTATTAAAAAAGGTGTTTTCGGTTGGCCTGCAATTCACACACGCGATAAATCTAAAGAAGAAACCCCAAAACCCGAAAACATTTTTATAGATGTTGGCGCAAAGGATAAAGAAGAAGTGAAAAAAATGGGCATTCACGTGGGGTGCGTTATTACCTATCCAGATCAATTCCTTGTTTTGAACGAGGATAAATTTGTGTGTCGTGCCTTGGATAATCGAATGGGGGGATTTATGATTGCAGAAGTTGCAAGGTTACTTCACGAAAACAAAAACAAACTTCCTTTCGGGCTTTATATAACAAATTCCGTACAGGAAGAAATTGGCCTTCGTGGTGCCGAAATGATTGCGGAACGCATAAAACCAAATGTTGCGATTGTTACTGATGTAACCCACGACACCACTACCCCAATGATTGATAAAAAGAAACAGGGATTGGCGGAAATTGGATGCGGGCCAGTAATTGCTTACGCTCCCGCAGTTCAACAAAAATTACGCGATTTGATAGTTGAAACCGCGGAAAGGAAAATGATTCCGTTTCAACGTGCTGCTTTATCCAGAGCAACTGGAACGGACACGGATGCATTTGCATACAGCAATGGCGGCGTGGCGAGTGCTTTAATATCATTACCGTTGCGCTATATGCATACTACTGTTGAAATGGTCCATCGTGAAGATGTTGAGAATGTAATAAAACTTATTTACGAAACACTTTTGACCATAAAAGACGGAGAAACCTTTAGCTATTTTGATTAAGTTCCTCAAAATGAATCCTGAATTTTAAATATTAGAGCTTTAAACAAAACAGATCGTTATAATTGAAAATTTACAGCGGTCTGTTTTTTGTTATATTTACCGCAAAATCCAACAACCTTTGTTATTCAACTCCTTTTCATTTGGATTGTTTCTTCCCATAACACTGCTTCTCTATTGGGCGGTCGGCTTTAATAGAATAAAAGCCCAAAATGCGATTCTGCTCCTTGCAAGTTATTTTTTTTATGGCCTTTGGGATTGGCGTTTTCTCTTCCTTATTGCCGCAAGTTCGCTTGTAGATTATTTTGCTGCCCTAGCAATTAAAGCAACAGAAAACAATGGCAAGCAAAAAATTTACCTTTATAGCAGTATTATATGGAACTTAGGTGTTCTATTTCTTTTTAAATATTACAATTTTTTTATTGATGAATTTGCGCTTCTCTTTAATATGCAGCAGGGAGAATATGCTTTTAGTACACTAAACCTTATACTTCCTGTGGGGCTCAGTTTTTATACTTTCCAAACAATGAGCTATACTATTGATGTATATAAAAAACGGATTGAACCCACTAAGAACTTATTAAACTTTCTTTGCTTTGTAAGTTTCTTTCCACAATTAGTTGCTGGGCCAATTGAAAAAGCATCAGATTTATTGCCACAATTTAGCAAACAACGTTCTTTTAAAACAGAAGAAGCAAAAGAAGGTCTACGTCAAATACTTTGGGGCCTTTTCAAAAAAATGGTAATTGCAGACAATGCCGCATATATCGTGAATATGGTCTATGCAAGTCCCGAAGATTATGGAAGTCTTTCACTTGTTTACGCATCGATACTTTTCTTTTTTCAAATTTATGGAGACTTTTCTGGTTATTCTGATATTGCCATTGGAACCGCAAAACTTTTCGGCTTCAAGCTCAGCAAAAATTTCAACATTCCGTATTTGGCAAAAAGTGTAACAGCGTTTTGGCAACGCTGGCACATTACGCTAACACGATGGTTTACAGACTATGTTTACTTCCCGATAATTCAAAAAAACCTGCGTAGCAACATTCGCCGAAATATTGCTCTTTTTTTGACAATGGCCTTAATAGGCCTTTGGCATGGGGCAGATTGGACTTTTATTATTTTTGGAGGCTTTCAAGGATTTTTAATGATTTTGGAACGAACACCATTATCAAAGGAGAGAAAATCCAGCCTTTTTCATAAATCAGCAATTCCGAAGATACTACTGCCTTTTTTTAGTTTTTCGTTCATTACAATTTCCAGTATTTTATTCAGAAGCAAAAATCTTTCTGAAGTAAATATTATTTTACAAAGAATCTTTTCCTTTATACCCAGTGAAAATTTAGCTTCCATTATAAATAAGCGTTTTATATTGTTTCTCTTTATAATGATTGCTTTGGAAGTAATCACACGAATTAAAGATTTCCCATTGACCCAAATCGACAAATATATTAATAGACCTACGCGCTGGATTATTTATTACATTTTCATTTTTTTAATTTTCCGATATGCCGGGCCCAAAGAAGACTTTATCTATTTTCAATTCTAGCGAAGCACAAGTACGTTTCCTGAAATATTGCGTGGGATTCTTCATTCCAGTGATCATTGTCTATTTTATTTTGGAGTTATTGGTTTTAAATATTCCTATAAATTACAAGGTATTCGGCAATTATTTAAACACGCATTCCCAAGAAATTGAAGTTATGGCTTTGGGGTCCTCGCAAATGAAATGTGGCTTCGATCCTGCCCTTTCAGATGAAAATGCTATAAATTTTGCGTCAACTTCACAACACCATAATGAGGATTTCCACATTTTAAAAGGGACAATAGATAGACTTCCAAAGCTGAAATACGTTTTACTTGAAGTGTCATACAACCATTTGGAACTGCCCCACCATCCCAATGATTATTGGAAAAATACGATTTATTTAAAGTATTATAGCGTCAATGCTTTTGGAAGGCCAACTTATTTTAAGGATCGATTGGTTTATCTTTCAAATCCTCGGTTTTATTCATATAAATTAATGGATTATTATTTTTATAAAACCGATAATTCCCAACTCAATGAATATGGTTTTGACATTAATAACTATAATGGTGCCTTCAAAAAATTAAATTATGATGAAACGAAAATAGCTGCGCATAAATTCAAAATTATAACCCGCGAAGACATATCTATTTTTAAAAAAAATACTGCATATCTTTTTGAGATGTTAGACTATGCAAAAGCTGAAGATTTAAAAGTTATTGTTTGTTCACTTCCACTTTATAAAACCTATTTAAAGGAAAGAAATCCGAATATTGTTCGGCGTCGGGACAGCGTTCTCTCGGTAATTAAAAAAAAATACAGCAACGTGATTCTATTAAATGAGGAAGCCGATACACTACAATTCACAGCGAAGGATTTTCTGAATGAAAACCATTTAAACCCAGACGGCGCAAAGAAATTTACAGATTTAGTAAACCAAAAACTTGACAGTCTGAATTAACTGTTTTTCAGTCTTTCAAAATAACCCTTTGCCTCTTTTATAACTTTTGAAGCAAGAAGCACCGTTGCTGTCATTGTGGGAATTGCCATCATCGCAAAAAATGTGTCAATTAAATTAATCATCATACTTAATGATGTTGTGGCCCCTACAAGAATACTTGTAATGTAGAAATAATTATAAATTCCTTTATTTTTAGCTCCAAAAAGAAAGGACATACACTTACTGCCGTAATAAGAATATGAAAAAAGCGATGAAATACTGAACGTAATGATACAAGCCAATAATCCGTATTTTCCATAAAAAGGGATACTTTCCTCAAAAGCGGATGCCGTTAAACTCACTCCGTTTGCATCGCTGCTTTGCCAAACGCCCGTAACCAAAATTGCCAAAGCTGTTAATGTGCAGATTATTAAAGTGTCTATTGCTGGGCCCAACATTGCAACCAAACCTTCACGAATGGGCTCGTTGGTCTTTGCTGCGCCATGTGCCATTGGAGCAGTCCCAATTCCTGCTTCGTTTGAAAATGCTCCACGGCGAATTCCCAATAGAATAATGCCTCCAATAACACCGCCCAAAAAAGCATCTCCTTTATAAAAATTTGCTGAAAACGCATCGGTGAAAATCATTCCCACATACTTTGGAAGTACATCAAAATGGGTAATCAAAATTATCAAAACCAAAAGAAAATAAAGAATCACCATTCCGGGAACCATTTTGGAAGCAGTTTTGCTAATGCGCGAAAGGCCTCCTAAGATTACAATTGCAGTGATAGCGGCCAAAACCAACCCAATGATTAAATCGGTTTGGAAACCGTTATAAAGTCCGGCTGGTTTTAAAAGTATATCGTTAATTGCCTGTGTAAGTTGATTTACATTGAAAACAGGTAAAGCCCCGACCAATCCCGCAACACTGAAGAAAACTGCCAGTGGCATCCATTTTTTTCCCAAACCTTCCGTGATAAAATACATAGGCCCGCCCTGAATTTTTCCGTCACTATCCTTTCCTCGATAAAGAATTGCCAAAGTTGCTGTGAAAAATTTAGTGGACATCCCGATTACAGCGCTCACCCACATCCAAAAAACGGCTCCTGGTCCGCCTATAGCAATAGCAACGGCAACGCCAGCAATATTGCCCATCCCCACAGTTGAGGACAGTGCAGTCATTAAAGCTTGAAAGTGGGTTATTTCGCCAGCATCGCTTTCATTGTCATATTTTCCGCGAAGTACTGCTATGGCATGTCCTAAATAACGAAAAGGGAGGAATTTAATTCGTATTAAAAGATACAAGCCACCTCCAATTAAAATAATCAACAACGGCAAACCCCAAGCTGCGGAAGCCATTTCAGAAATAATATTGTCTATTTTTTTCAAAAGGAGCAATTAAAATTTACAACGAATGTAGGATTAAAATTTTTAAAATTAACTGGGAAATTGTTACTTGCAGCGCCAAATGAAACAACAACTGACCATTTTCTTTCTTTTTGTCACTTTTTCCAGTTTCGCCCAAAAGGAGGCAGATTGGAAAAAAAGTGCTTTTACAATTACTCCAGAATTGCTTTTGGGGTTAACAATGGAATCTAATGATAATTTTCCGGACACAAAGTTACAGAAGCAAGCAATTTTAAATTTTGGAAATCATCAAAACAATAATCCCCAGGAATGGGCACAAAGACTGAAGGCTCCAAAAACGGGCTTATCCATAGGAATTACTGATTTTGGAAATTTAGATAGTTTGGGAATCTCCATAACAGCGATGCCTTTTATAGAATTCAAAGCTTTTGGAAGTGATCGTTGGAAAGTTTTTACGGGAATGGGAGCTTCCTATTTCACAAAAAAGTTCGATGCGGAAACAAATCCGCAAAATCAAGCCGTAACTACCGATATAACTTGGGCTTTTCGAATGTACCTTTATTACCAATTTCTTTCAACAAAAAAAATAGATTGGCGGGCAGGTATAGGTTATTCACACCATTCCAACGGGCACACACGATTGTTAAACCAAGGTTATAATTCATTTTTAGTAAGCCTTTCCGCAGAAATTAAAAATCCTTTAAATAGTCCAAAAATAGATACCGCAGCCATACTTCCCAGCTACAAAAGGACCGTTTATGATTATTATGCATTTCGTGGTGGCCTTGGTCAAAATTCTTTTGCTCTTGCATTTAATGATAAAAAAAATGTTTATACCATTGCTGGAGAATACGGGCGCGTTTACAACAATACATTTAAAATTGGAATTGGTTTTTACTATCGTTTTTACCAACATTATTACGATTATATCGAAGGAAACGAATCTTTGGTACAAAATGGAAGGGAGTTTGATTATTTTAGAGGCAATCCGTGGTATTATGCAACGAATTTGGGTTTAAGCCTTCACGGTGAAATATTTTTAAACCATTTTGGAATTGACTTACAATTAGGTTACAATCTTCATAAACCTGCATATAAGTTAGACTGGCGCATTAATGAAGGTTGGGACAACACACCTAGAGAGATTTCGAGAAGTTGGGTTTTGGGAGAATTGGATGGAAGCTATAAGAAAAAGTATCGTATTTCCTCAAGATTGGGGCTTAAATATTATTTAATTGGAATTGATAAAGCATCAAAAAACAATCTCTATATTGGCGCCCACCTCAACGCAAATCTCGGACAAGCCGATTTTACGGAGCTTAGTTTAGGGTATGTTCACAATTTTAATTTTAGGGAACGGAAATAAAATTTTTAAGTGTTTTTTGAAAGATATTCTATAACATTATTTTCAATACGTTCATGAATATTGGAAATATCGGCCTTTATAAATTTTTCGCCGGTAATGTTTTCGTAAAGCTCAATATATCTTTCTGAAACGGTCTTAATATATTCATCACTCATAAAAGGCACTTTCTGCCCTTCCAATCCTTGAAAACCATTTTGGATTAGCCATTGGCGCACGAACTCTTTTGAAAGCTGTTTCTGTGGTTCATTATTTTTTTGGCGCTCTTCATATCCTTCCGCATAAAAATAGCGCGAGGAATCGGGAGTGTGGATTTCATCAATCAAAACAATTTTACCCTCTTTTGTTTTTCCAAATTCATATTTGGTATCAACCAAAATCAAGCCTCGCTTGGCAGCAATCTCACTTCCGCGTTGAAAAAGTTTTTGGGTGTAATCTTCCAGTTGAAGGTAATCTGCCTCGGAAACAATGCCGCGTTTTAAAATATCTTCCCGAGAAATATCTTCGTCATGATCGCCCATTTCGGCTTTTGTTGCAGGCGTGATTATTGGTTGGGGAAATTTATCATTTTCTTTCATTCCCTCCGGCATTGCAACGCCACAGAGCATGCGCTTTCCAGTTTTATATTCACGAGCAGCATGGCCACTCATATAGCCACGAATTACCATCTCAACTTTAAAAGGCTTGCAAGCCTCACCGATGGCAACGTTTGGATCGGGGGTAGCCATCAACCAATTTGGAACCAAATCTTGTGTATCCCGCATCATTTTAGTTGCAATCTGGTTCAGTATTTGGCCTTTATATGGAATTCCCTTCGGCATCACTACATCAAAAGCGCTTAACCTGTCAGTAGCTACCATTAAAAGTTTGTTGTTTTCCAAAGCATAGACTTCGCGGACTTTTCCGTGGTAAACACTTTTCTGTCCGGGGAAATTGAAATCTGTTGAAATTATTGTGTTGCCCATTTTTTAATCTACGTTTTCAATATTCTTGTAAGCAGCAATTACTTCTTTCACCAAGCGATGACGAATAACATCTTTGTCGTCCAAATAAATCATTCCAACTCCTTTTACATCTTTTAAAACCAATAGTGCTTCTTTTAAACCAGAAATAACACGGCGAGGGAGGTCAATCTGCCCGGGATCACCAGTAATCATAAACTTGGCGTTTTTTCCCATACGGGTCAAAAACATTTTCATTTGGGCATGGGTAGTATTTTGGGCTTCATCCAAAATTACGAATGCATTATCTAAAGTTCGTCCACGCATAAAAGCCAAAGGTGCAATTTGAATGATACCATTTTCAATGTGCGAAGCCAACTTTTCCGCAGGAATCATATCGCGAAGTGCATCATATAATGGTTGCATATATGGGTCTAATTTTTCTTTTAAATCTCCAGGAAGAAAACCTAAATTCTCTCCAGCTTCCACAGCAGGTCTTGTTAAGATAATTCGCTTTACCTCTTTATTTTTCAGTGCTTTAACGGCAAGCGCAACTCCTGTGTACGTTTTTCCTGTTCCCGCAGGCCCAACTGCAAAAACCATATCATTCTTACTCATTAATGACACCAGTTTTCTTTGGTTGGCGGTCTGTGCTTTAATCGGCTTTCCGCTAACACCGTGAACAATTGTTTCACCGCTCCCTTGTGGAGCTTCGTATTCTTCTTTGTTTCTGCTTAAAAGCACACGCTCAATAACGTTTTCGTCTATTTTATTGTATTTGGCGGCATGTTCTAAAAGCATTGTTATTCGCCTATCAAATTCCTCAAGCAAATCATCATCTCCGTATGCCTTGATTTTATTGCCGCGAGCAACAAGTTTTAATTTTGGAAAATACTTTTTAAGAAGGTCAATATTAGCGTTTTCAAGACCGAAGAAATCTCTTGGGCTAATCTCTGTGAGTTCGATGATAAGTTCGTTCAAAAGGCGTACTTTTTATTATTTAGAATATGCAAAAAATAGTTTTGCTACTAACAAAAGTAACCTATTTTTGTGGTAACTCTTTTAAGAAAATATCAACAATCCTTTTATGGCTATAATCACACTAACCACTGACTTCGGAGAGAAAGATCACTTTGTTGGCGCGGTAAAGGGAGCTATCTATACTGAAATGGAAGACGCCAAAATTGTTGATATCTCCCACTCCATTTCCCCTTTTCATCTTCACGAGGCTGCCTATATAATTCAAAACGCTTATAAAAGTTTTCCTTTGGGAAGCATTCATATTATTGGAGTAGATTCTGAGTTAAATCCTGAGAATAAACACATTGCGGTTTTTATGGACGGACATTATTTTGTATGTGCAGACAATGGAATAATCTCAATGCTTACTTCAGAAATACGGCCGGAAAAAATTGTTGAAATAAATATTCACGACCGCATAATTAGCAATTTTCCTGTTTTGGATGTTTTTGTGAAAGTTGCCAGCCATATTGCGCGAGGTGGAAGACTTGACGTTATAGGTAAAAATATAACCAATATTAAGGAATTGATGGGCATCCGTCCTGCAGTCAGCAATCAAGAAAGCCAAATAAGTGGCACTGTTATCTATATTGACAATTACGGAAACGTGATCAGCAACATTACAAAAAAATTGTTCGAGGAGGTTGGCCGTGGAAGGAAATTCGTTATAAATGCGAGAAATAATGAATTCACCAAAATATATGCCCATTACAGCGAGGCAATAAATTTTGATAACCCACCGGAAAAACGTGAGGAGGACGGAAAGAGATTGGCACTCTGGAACTCTTCAAGTTATTTGGAACTTGCTATTTATAAAAGCAGTTCAAAAACCGTTGGAAGCGCTTCTTCATTATTCGGCTTAGATTATAGAGATTCAATTATGGTTAATTTTATTTCAGAACCTTAAGGGGGAAATGCAAATTTTTAATGGATATATATGTTTACAAGAATTGTAAAAATGGAATTTGAAAAAGAAAATATTCCTGCTTTTCTGGCTAATTTTGAAACCGTGAAAGAAAAAATACGCAATTTTCCGGGTTGCACTTTTTTGGAACTTTACGGCGATAAAAATGACGAAACAATCTTTTTCACATACAGCCGTTGGAATGGGGAAACTGATTTGGAAAATTACAGAAAAAGTAAGCTTTTTAAAGAAGTTTGGAGTGTAACAAAACCAATGTTCAAAACAAAAGCTGAAGCTTGGAGTGTTGATACACTTCACAGTTTAAAATAATCAAAACTGAATGTTTACAATAATAAAACGAGAAATAAATTCCTTCTTTTCCAGCACGATTGGCTATTTGGTGATTGCTGTTTTTTTGGTTATAAACGGTTTGTTTCTTTGGGTTTTCAGTGGAAGCTATAATATTCTAGATTCAGGATTCGCAGACCTTTCCCCCTATTTTGAACTTGCGCCTTGGGTATTGTTATTCTTGATTCCCGCCGTTTGTATGCGTGCCTTTAGTGACGAAATGAAAATGGGCACCTTGGAGCTTTTGCTAACAAAACCTGTTTCCCTAAGGCAAATTGTACTGGGAAAATATTTTGGAGCGGTTATCCTTATTAGTATTGCTTTAATTCCAACGATATTATACGTTTTCACAATTTCAGAATTGGGTAATCCTCCCGGAAATTTGGATGTTGGAAGTACGATTGGCTCATACATTGGCTTGTTTTTTTTAGTGCTCGCCTATACTTCCATCGGCATCTTTTCATCCACGCTTTCGCAAAACCAGATTGTTACATTTATTATTGCTGTGTTTCTGTGTTTTGCACTCTATTACGGTTTTGAGGGTTTTACTTCTTCAACGTTTGACATTTCCAATTTGGGAATGAAGGCACATTTTAACAGTGTAGCCCGTGGTGTATTGGACACGCGCGATTTGATTTACTTTTTGAGCGTGATGGTATTTTTCATCGCTTTGACCATTTTTAAATTGAAGAAACAATAATGAAGGCTTCAATTAAGAAAAATATAGTTTCCCTCGCAGTCTTAATCGGAGGATTGATTCTTTTGAATGTGATTGGAAATTATTTCTACAAACGCTTCGACCTTACGCAGGACAAGCGTTTCACCCTTTCCGAAGAAGCAAAGGAGATTGTTGACAACGTAAATTCCCCAATAATTGTTGATGTTTTTTTGAAAGGAAGTTTTCCGGCGGAATTCCGAAGACTTCAAAGTGAAACGGAACAGCTTTTGGACGAATTTTCGGCATATAATGACAATATAAAGTTTGAATTTATAAACCCTACCGAAAAAGGAAACGAAGCATTCCAATCGCAATTTGAAAAATTTGGATTGACCCCCGCACAAGTTTCCGTTACCGAAAGCGGGAAACAAAGCACCGAACTTGTTTATCCGTGGGCGTTGGCACATCACGATGGCAAATCGGTCAAAATTCCGTTGTTGAAAAACCAATTGGGCGCAACTTCTGAAGAGCGCGTCAACAGCTCGCTTCAAAATTTGCAGTATGCTTTTGCAGATGGTTTTAAAAAATTGGCTACGCAGAAATCCAAAAAAGTTGCGGTTTTAAAAGGAAACGGGGAATATGACGACCGCTACATTGCCGATTTCTTTGGAACACTTAGGGATTATTATTTTATTGCCCCCTTCACTTTAGATTCTGTTTCATCCAATCCCGAGAAAACTTTAAAAGCCTTGGAACGTTTTGATTTGATTATCGCTGCGCAACCAACAGAGTCTTTCAGCGATGCCGAAAAGTACGTGTTGGATCAATATATAATGAATGGCGGTAAATCATTGTGGCTTTTGGATGCTACCCAGATGCAGGTTGATACGATTTCTGGAAAAACTTTCGCTTTCGGAAGGGATTTGAATTTAAATGATTTCTTCTTCAAATACGGTATCCGCATCAATCCAAATTTGGTGAAAGATGTATATTCTGCACCTATAGTTTTAGCCAATGGCGATGAACGCGAAGCACAATACAACCGCTATCCTTGGTTTTTCAGCCCGTTGAGCAGCAGTGCAAGCAACCACCCAATTGTTTCCAACATTGAAGCCGTTAAGTTTGATTATGCAAGCGCAATTGATACACTACCGAATAACATTAAAAAGACCGTTCTACTTTCCACTTCTCCAATATCGAAAATCGTGGGACTCCCCTTCCCTATTGATTTTGATGTGGAAATTCCGAAGAATTTGCAAGTTGTGAATGAAGGCCCAAACCCGAACGAATACAATGCCGGCGAAGTACCATTAGCAGTTTTGCTGGAAGGTAATTTCACTTCAGCTTTTAAAAATCGGGTAAAGCCAATAAAATTGGCAGGTGACCTAAAAAATATTGACGATGGAAAACCTTCAAAAATGGTGGTCATTAGCGATGGTGACATCATAAAAAACCAATTGCAGGGCAACCGTCCTTTGGAATTAGGCTTCGACAAAATGACCAATTCTTTCTACGGAAATAAGGAATTTCTTCTAAACACGGTCAATTACCTTTTGGACGATAGCGGACTTATAAACATTCGCACTCGGCAAATTGCGGTTCCTTTTCTCGATCCGCAAAAAACTGTAGAACAACGAACCAAGTGGCAAGTGCTTAACCTCCTGTTACCGTTGGGATTATTAACACTTTTCGGAATCGCTTTCGCCTTGTACCGCAAACGTATATATGCCCGTTAAATGTTGATAAGTTTGTTTTAACAAACACTTCATTTGAAATATATTTGTAGGTATCCTTAAAACAAAGGATTTATCATTATTCTGATCAAAAAAATAAATATTCAATGAAATTTATCGTATCGAGTTCGTATTTATTAAAGCAACTGCAAGTTTTGGGCGGCATTATTAACAATAACAATACCCTGCCTATTTTAGATAATTTTCTTTTCAGCTTAGACAAAAAATCGCTTACCGTTTCAGCTTCAGACCTTGAAACAACAATTTCCAGCAAACTGGAAGTAGAAAGTACCGAAAAAGGTATGATCTGTGTTCCTGCAAGACTTTTGCTTGAAACATTGAAAACCTTTCCCGAGCAGCCCTTAACGTTTACTGTTGAAGACAATAACACCATAGAGATTAGTTCCAATCACGGTAAATATGCTTTGGCTTACGCTGGTGGCGAAGAATTTCCAAATGCTGTGGAATTGAAAGATCCTTCATCAACCATTGTCCAGGGCGATGTACTTGCAACTGCAATAAGTAAGACTATTTTCGCTTCTGGAAATGACGATCTAAGACCCGTGATGAGCGGTGTGTTCTTTCAATTTTCAACAGATAATTTAGTTTTTGTTGCTACAGATGCGCACAAATTGGTAAAATATACCCGTGATGACATTAGCGCTTCGCAAACCGCAGAGTTTATCATGCCCAAAAAACCTTTGACACTTCTAAAAAGCATCCTCGCTGGAAGTGAAGATGATGTGGTTATTGAATATAATGAAAGTAACGCCAAATTCATTTTTGAAAATACCGAAATGGTTTGCCGGTTGATCGACGGAAAATATCCCAATTACGAAGCCGTTATTCCAAAGGAAAACCCAAACAAATTGGTTATCGACAGAAACCAGTTTTTGAATTCGGTGCGTCGCGTATCCATTTTCTCCAGCAAGACCACACACCAAATTCGTTTGAAAATAGCTGGTGCCGAGTTGAACATTTCAGCAGAGGATATTGACTACAGTAACAAAGCTGAAGAGCGCTTAACCTGTGATTACCAAGGGGATGATATGCAGATTGGTTTCAACAGCCGTTTTTTAACCGAAATGCTAAATAACCTAACAAGCGATGAAGTTTCTTTGGAAATGAGCCTTCCTAACCGTGCTGGAATTCTTACCCCAGTAGATGGTCTTGATGAAGGTGAAACAGTTACCATGCTTGTAATGCCTGTAATGCTCAATAACTAGACTTTTCTATTATTAATTTTTAAATAATAAGATTGAAGAAAATCCGCCGGAATAGCGGATTTTTTTATTTTAAAAAATGTTGATGACATTTTCTTTACCATTTCGATGTGCAGTTAGGTTAATCCTTAAAATAAATAATAACTTAAAACTACACACATGAAAACTTTAAAAACAATTTGCATTCTTTTTCTTTCCTTAATAATTATTTCCTGTTCTAAAAAAGACGACGGTGATGATGGAGGCGGTAGTGCTCCCGAAGCGGAATTTAGCGCAACTATAAGCGGAGGAAGTTTTGGCAATAGTTATTCCTCAAGATTAGGATTTTATTCCACCACAACAATAAATGGTGTTACTATTGCCGTAACAGACCAAAACCAGAATACTATTAGAATTTTCATGAACGAGACTGGCGGTTTTGACACTGTAATAAAAGAAATTGGAAATGTAGATGATAATGGGTATGTAACAAACGTTATCATACATGACCAAGATGCCATGATTACATACAATTCTTCCGAAGGAGAAATTGTTATCAAAGAAAATAAATCAAATCCAGAGGAGGAGGATGGTAGATTGATTTCAGGGGATTTTAACATTACGGCAGTAGTAAATACAGGTGAAACCATAAGTATGACAGGGACTTTTAAAAATATTGCCTATTAACTGACTCTATAAATTAATTGAATTTTTAAAAGGGGTAGCCATAATACTACCCCTTTTAAAAATTCAATTTATATGGTATTAAAATTAGTATTTTTACAACCAATAACACACACACAGATACCATAGTGGCAATGGCAAGGCCAACGGGAGTGGGAGCGATAGCAGATATAAGGCTTTCCGGATCCAATGCCTTTATAATTGCTTCTTCAATTTTCTCTTACGTTTCTGGTAAAGAGCTTGCCAAACAGAAAATCCATACTGTTCTTTTGGGAAATCTAAAATTTAGAAAAAAGGTTTTGGATGAAGTATTGGCAAAATGGATTTAAGTCAAGCTGAAGCCGTTGCGGATTAAATTGCAAGCGATAGTGCAGCCAGTCATCAATTGGCAATGCTATAGATGCGCGGGAGATTTTTTTTTGGCAAAATAAATTAAATTTTTTTGATGACTTTTTAAGGTTTATAACGATGTATGGGTAAATACTAATCCTTAAAACCTTTATTATGAAAAGTTTTTACAATTTAATTGCTATTTTATTTTTTGGAATTTTAGGCATACAAGCGCAAACTATTGATGTGGTTACAGGGCTAAACAATCCCACTCGCTTGTTACTCAACGGTAACGACCTTTATTTTTCAACTCCTTCCGAAGTATTCAAAATTGATATTACCCAAAGCTCCCCTACACCTGTTTCAGTTGTAAACGGCCTTACTACGGCCACAGGAATGGCCATGGACGGCAACATTTTATATATCGCAGAATTCAATGCGGGAAGAATTTCAAAAATTGATATAACCGATCCTACCCCTACCCCTGAAATAGTCATTTCGGGACTTAATACGCCAAACTGTCTGTATTTGGATGGAAATATCATGTACTATTCTGATAATAATAGCCGTATCGTGGCCCGATTTGATGTTACCGATCCAAGCCCAACTACCGAAATTGTGGCCACTTCGGCAGTAAATTTTGATCCTATCGGTCTGATGCTGCAAGGAAATATTCTTTATATGGGTCAAGGTCAAGCCAATAGAATTTCAAAAGTGGACATTACCAGTGGAGTGACCCAGCCCACCGATGTTGTTCTAGGTCTTAACCGCCCAATAGGAATTCGGATTGTAGGCAACAATCTGTATATAACTGAAAGAAATGGCAATAAAATATCCGTGAAGGATCTTACTAACGGGACCACTGCCGCCACCGATTTGGTCACGGGATTGAACCTTCCAAGAGATATTGAATTTGCAGGAAGTACCATTTATATAATTGAAAGTGGCGCCAACAAAATTTCAAAAGTTGAAAATATATTGGGTGTTGAAGCTTCAATCTTCAATAGCAACCACAAACTCTTTCCGAATCCCGCCGAGGATTTCATACAACTTTCAAATTTAACCGAATCCTTTTCCTATACTATTTACAGTGTTTTAGGGAATAAAATTTCCGAAGGTATTCTGCAACCAAATGAAAAAATAAACACCAATAACCTTCAATCGGGAGTTTATATACTATCGCTAAATAACGGTTCGAGTTTCCGTTTTGTAAAAAATTGATTCATCGTTTAAAAATTCGGTAAATTCCAAAAAAAAAGGGAAGGAAACAAAGCCTTCCCTTTTTTAATTTATGCCCGCACCCAATTTTTACTTACTTTATAATAATTAGTACTTTTGCTGCCAATGAATCTCGCAGACACCATAGTTGCAATGGCAACTCCCGCCGGCTCGGGAGCAATAGCGGTTTTAAGGCTTTCGGGCTCTCAGGCAATACAAATTGCCTCGAGTATTTTTACTACCGCTTCGGGGAAAAGACTGAAAGAACAAATGTCGCATACAGTACATTTGGGTCAAATAAAGGATGGCAGCAAAGTTATTGATGAGGCATTGGCCACCATTTTTAAGAATCCGCGCAGTTACACGGGCGAGGATGTGGTTGAAATTTCTTGTCATGGAAGCAATTATATACAGCAGGAAATTCTACAGCTATGTATTCGGAAAGGTTGCCGAATGGCACAAGCAGGTGAATTTACACTTCGTGCATTCTTAAACGGAAAAATGGATTTAAGCCAGGCTGAAGCCGTTTCAGACCTTATTGCTAGCGATAGCGCAGCCAGCCATCAATTGGCAATACAGCAGATGCGCGGTGGATTTTCTTCAGAAATAAAAAAGCTGCGCGAGGAACTTTTGAATTTTGCTTCACTCATTGAACTGGAACTCGATTTTGCCGAAGAGGATGTGGAATTTGCCAACCAAGAGGAATTTCAAAAACTGATTTCAAAAATAACCCATGTCCTTAAACGATTGATAGATTCCTTTGCCATTGGTAATGTGCTAAAAAACGGTATTCCAGTTGCAATTGTTGGTGAACCCAATGTAGGAAAATCAACCCTTTTGAATGCACTTTTAAACGAAGATCGCGCCATCGTTTCGGAAATTGCAGGAACCACTCGCGATACCATTGAGGACGAAATTAGCATTGGCGGCATAGGTTTTCGATTTATTGATACCGCCGGAATCCGTGAAACTACGGACACCATTGAAGGTTTAGGTATTCAGAAGACATTTCAGAAAATAGAACAGGCACAGGTGGTTATCTATCTTTTTGATGCTGAAAAGTTCAAAGTTGAAAGTTCAAAGTTTAAAGTGGAGATTGAAACCATTAAAAATAAATATCCCTTAAAAAACCTTTTGATTGTTGCCAATAAGGTTGATAAACTTTCAAAAGAAGAAATCCAACAACTCAATGTCACACTGAGCGCAGTCGAAGGGTCTTCTTATTTATTACTTTCCGCAAAATCAAAACTGGGCATTGAAGAGCTTCAAAACAAATTACTTGATTTTGTAAACACAGGTGCCCTTCGCAATAACGAAACCATTGTTACCAACAGCCGCCATTATGATGCAATGCTGAAAGCGCTGGAAGAAATAATAAAAGTACAGCAAGGAATTGACAGTGGTTTGAGCGGCGATTTATTGGCGATAGATATTCGCCAGGCATTGTATTATTTCGGCGAAATAACAGGCGAAATCTCCAACGATGAGCTGCTGGGGAATATTTTTGCTAATTTTTGCATTGGAAAATAGATTGAAAAAGCAACAACCAAGCAAAGTAAACTAAAGTGTAATAATATCGAGTAGTTACATATTTAATCTTTCTTTACTGTTTTTATTATACGTTAATTGGTCTCAAAAATATTTCGGATGTTGATATACTAAAAGATATTACTAGGTAAAAGAATAACAACGGAACAAGAAATAGAAAAGCATAAAAATATATACAAATATTTGCCTAATTTTTATGATGTAAGGTTACAAACTATATCTTTGATACTATCAAATGATACTATCACAAATGAAGCCACCTTATCAAATAACCGATAATATATTGCAATTAGTTGCTTCCATTTCAGAGAAACTGGGAGAAGTTAATGCCATACACTTACATAAACCACCAACAGAACTACGAAAAAAGAATCGCATCAAAACGATTCAATCTTCATTGGAGATTGAAGGCAATACCTTAACCGAAGAGCAAATCACAGCTTTGTTAGAAAACAAGAGAGTGATTGCTCCGCAGAAAGACATTCTGGAAGTACAGAATGTAATTAAAGTTTATGACCAACTCCAAAAGTTCAATCCGAATAGCACCAAAGATTTAGAAAAGGCACACGGAGTTTTAATGAAAGGGCTAATTGACAATGCAGGAAAACTTCGTACAAAGAATGTTGGCATTGTAAAAGGTTCAAAAGTAAAGCACGTAGCACCGGACGGAGGAATGGTCAATGGCTTAATGAATGACTTGTTTAGTTATCTGAAATCAGATAAAGATATATTACTTATCAAAAGCTGTGTGTTTCATTATGAGTTTGAGTTTATACACCCCTTTATAGATGGCAATGGACGAATGGGTAGATTGTGGCAAACATTAATCTTAATGCAGAAATACCCAGTATTTGAATTTCTACCAGTAGAGAGCCTCATCAAAGAAAATCAAGAAGAATATTACAAGGTATTGGAGCAATCAGATAATATAGGGCAATCTACGCTATTTATTGAGTGGATGCTCAATATTATACTTCAAGCATTAGAAAACCTCCTTAAAACACAAAACAGAACCCTCACAGCCAATGATAGAATCGAACTCTTCAAAGATAAAATAAGTCAGCGGGAATTTAGCCGTAAAGACTATTTACAAAACTTCAAAGAAATCAGCCAAGCCACCGCAAGCCGAGATTTAAAATGGGCTGTTGAGAAAGGGATTTTAGAAAAATCTGGCGATAAAAGATTAACGAAATACCAATTCTATTAAATTGTGTGGAGAATAGCCACTCTATTTGCCGCAAAAATACGGAGATTATGAAAATACAATCAAAAAGTATAGTCTAAGTTTGGCCTTATTAGGTAGCATTTTTACCCTATTTTATTAATATTTTGTTGTGTATTTGTTACTCAAAACTTATAAATACCTATTAATCAGTATATATTTGCTTTCTGTATCGGGAAGTAACCCGTTAATATTTCCAAAAATCTCAGCAGCAAGCTATTACTTCTGTGGAATTGGCAAATCAAACCTATCGTTTTGTTCACTTATTGAACAATAATTGTAAAATTGCGAGTCAAGTACAAGGAAATGAAACCGTAAAACTTCACTACACAGGAAAATTGAACGACGGACTAGTTGTTCGACAGTTCCATACAACGCGAGCCATTAGAGGTAAAACTCGGTAAAGACCGATTAATTCCCGGTTTTGAAAAGGGCTTGGTGGATATGATGGTAAATGAAAAGAAAACCATCACCATCCCAAAAGAGGAAGCTTATGGTGACGTTCAAAAAATAACTTTTTCAAAAAATACCTAATGATAATTTACCCCCTAAAATAAAACCAGAAGTTGGAATGGGGCTTGTAAACAAAAACCATGACGGCAGTGAGCTCCAACTTCGAGTGGCCGATGTAAAGGACGGTTTTATAATCGTGTATGCAACCCTTCCACTGGCCGGACAGGATTTGACTTTTGAACTTGAATTGCTTGAGATAAAGTAATTTTAGGGTATATATTAAATGGGAAGGCTACCTTTTTGGGTGGTCTTTATTTATATAAAATGTCAGGTCTAATGTAGTCGAGATCTACTTATTTAGCTTCAAAACAATTGCATCAACACAATTAATCCCATCAATAGCTGCGGAAATAATGCCGCCAGCATAGCCAGCACCTTCACCGCAAGGATATAATCCTTTTATTTCAATATGTTCCAAAGTTTCCGGGTTCCGGGGAATACTTATTGGCGAAGAAGTTCTACTTTCCGGAGCATGTAAAACAGCTTGGTTTGTATAGTATCCTTTCATCTTTTTTCCGAAGGCTACAAATGCTTTTTTCAATCTCTTTGAAAGCAATGGCGGTAAAACTTCATTTAAATCTGCGGAAACAATTCCTGGTTGGTAGGATGTCTTCGGAAAATCAGTAGAAACTTTTCCTTCCACAAAATCGATCATACGTTGGGCAGGGACTTTTTGGGTCTTCCCTCCTGCTTCCCAACAACTTTTTTCCACTTCTTTCTGAAAATCCAGACACACAAATGGGTCTTTTTCTTTATAGTTGGGCAAATCTTTTGGTGAAACGCTCACTACAATGCCACTATTTGCATACGGATTGTTGCGCTTGCTTGGGCTCCAACCGTTAGTAACCACTTCTTCCTGTTCAGTTGCACAGGGCGCAATAATTCCGCCCGGACACATACAAAACGAATAAACACCAAGACCATCTACTTGTTCCACCAAAGCATAACTTGCAGGCGGAAGATATGGGTTATCATCTTCGCCGTAATATTGAATGGAATCTATAAGCTCTTGTTGATGTTCCACCCGAACCCCAATGGCGAAAGGTTTGGCTTCAATTTTTATATTTTTATTGTGTAGTAAATAAAAAATATCCCGCGCGGAATGACCAGTTGCAAGAATTAGGTTTTCAAATTCCAACCAATTTTCATTGCTTATTTGAATGGCTTCAATGGAATTATCCTTTAGTTTTAAATCTGTCAACTTCGAATTGAAATGCACTTCGCCTCCATTTTCTATAATGGTTTCACGCATTGAAGTTATAATCTTCGGTAGTTTATTTGTTCCAATATGTGGATGCGCATCTACAAGAATATCTTCATCCGCACCAAAGTGAACGAACCATTCCAAGGCCTTTAGCACATTTCCGCGCTTTTTACTTCGAGTGTAAAGTTTGCCGTCAGAATAGGTTCCAGCACCGCCCTCGCCAAAGCAATAGTTACTTTCAGGGTTTACAATTTGGTCCTTATTTATTGCAGCAAGATCCCTTCTTCGTTCGCGCACATCTTTTCCACGTTCGAAAACGATTGGTTTTAATCCAGCCTCAATTGCGCGAAGCGCAGCGTAAAGTCCTGCTGGGCCAGCACCTATGATTGCTATTTCTTTTGACTTTGTAACATTTTGTGGAATAAACGGCGGAATGGTTTCACGCTTTTCGCCTTTTAACCATAATTCAATCTGCAGATTTATTTTGATGGGTTTTCGTCGGGCGTCTATGGAACGTTTTCTAATTCGCCAATCACATATTCCATCCCTGCGAAGCTTTTCTTTTTCTAAAGCAAGCCCAAGAATGTAATCTAAATCTTCCTGTTGTCGCGGTAAAACGGCAATTTGAACCAGTCTGCCCATAGACGGCAAAGATAGCTGTTAATTCCATAAAAAATCTGCAATCCAAAAGTAACAGTTTCCGTTTTGCATTTATTTATCTTTGCCCAAAACTGAAGGAAAATGATTTTTATTGAAAACGAAGGCAACACAAATCCAAGATTGAACCTTGCTTTAGAAGAATATGCATTGCGGAATTTTAGTACTGAAAATGATTACCTATTGTTCTACATTAATGAACCTTCCATCATCATTGGCCGCAACCAAAACACTTTAGAAGAAATAAACCATGAGTACGTTGAAAAAAACAACATTCACATAGTGCGAAGGGTTTCTGGCGGTGGGGCCGTATATCATGATTTTGGAAATCTCAATTTCAGCTTTATAACCAATCACGATATAAAAAGTTTAAACAACTTTAAAAAATTCACCGCACCTGTAATAAAGGTTTTAAAAAGTTTAGGACTGAACGCAGAACTGAAAGGGCGCAACGATATTCAGGTAGATGAAAAGAAAATTTCTGGTACCGCACAGTTTTCAACCGGCAAAAGAATGGTGAGCCACGGCACGCTTTTGTTTGAAACGGATTTAGGAGAAGTTGCTAATGCACTAAACGTAAAGATGAGTAAAATTGAATCCAAAGGACATAAATCTGTGCGAAGTCGTGTAGCAAATATTTCAGAATTTTTAAAAGAGCCCTTAAAAATTGAAACATTCCGAAAGCTATTACTGGAAGGGCTTTACGAAGAAAGTGAACCTTTTGAAAGCTATTATCTAACACCTGAAGAATGGAAAGCAGTCCATCAACTTAAGGAAGAGAAATATGACACTTGGGACTGGAACTATGGACGTTCCCCAAAGTTCAATATTCAGCGAAGCAAACGTTTTCCTATTGGAGAAATAGACCTTCGTATTTTTGTTGAAAAAGGTCACATCAAAGATTTTAAAATCTATGGGGATTTCTTTGGAAAAGAACCAGTTGAGGCCCTTGAAAGGCTCTTTGAAGGAGCGCGATATGAAAAAGAGGATATTTCGGAACTGCTTAAAAACATTGAAGTAAAGGAATATTTTGGTGACCTTCCGAAGATTGATTTTATTGAATTGGTCTATGGCGCTGACGAAGAGTAATAAAACGAATTTTAAAGTTAATTTAATCGCCTAGAAATGAAAGGCAATTTCAACATACTTTTAATGATTCTTGCGGCTTTAATAACCATTATTGGGTTCGTTACCGGTAAGTTTTTGTTTTTACTTATAGGGTTGCCACTTGGGTTTCTTTTTAAGAAAAAAGAAAAGTAAAATTAATTTAGAAAGTATAAGAATATTCAATTCCGCCCCCAATATTGGTATCGGCAACATTTGAAAAATCTACTCCTCCTATTACTTTAAATGTCCCCAGCTTTTCAGTTTTGTATGAAAGGGATCCGTAGTTGTACCAATATTTCCACTCAGGTGTAAATGGGTTTCGGTAGGTTCCTAAATATGTAGCGACAGTAGTTTTCAGCTTCCATTGAAATTTACGGAATGCGCCCATAACCGCAAAATGATGTACTTTTGCCCGGTTACTAATATAGGGCGTATTGTCTGCATTGATTTCCAGATTTTTATCAAAAAGTATAAATGGAGCGCCAATAATATTTTTTTCATAAGTCCAACCGCTTCGGTAAATATTATTTCCAAAATAACCATCAAAACCACTTGTTGTCTTATTTCCGCTTTGATCAAGTGTATTAATATATTCATACAAAACTGAGGATATTATTTTTTGGTTATTGGGTTTAAAATAAACACCCCAAACTCCATCTGGAAAATTTGCTAAACGAGTGCCGGAGCCATCTTCAAAAGGATGTTCGTGATAAATGGAAAAATCTCCCAATCCATTTTTAAATTCATAATTCAGAAAATAGGAGCCCAAATGATTTCCAATTGAATTTTTGGTTTCATCCGGCAATCCAATCTCTGTAGCATTGGTTGCAAAAAAGACTTTAAAAAAATCTTTAAAGCCATCTTTTAAGTTTCCATACACAGGAGAGGTTCCACCCCACTGTGCATAATGCTGAATTTTTGCAGTTAGTTTGTTATTTTCATTGAAAGTGGTAATCAATGCCAACCTTTTGTAATGAACGTGTGTGCCTTCCACAAACCTATCGTCGTTCAATTCATAATGGGCAATACCCCAATCAATGGCGAACGTTTTTGAAATTTTAAATGGATTGTTTGCTTCTAAAAGTATGCCGGGCAAAGGTCTTGCGTTTCCGGACCACAAAAAGTTTTGATTGGTGGCCGATAGTCCATCAAGAACTTCAGTTTGTTTTTTTGCGCCAAAAGTTGCATACAGCCATGAATTTTCGAATTGTAGGTATAAATCTCTTCGCTGCACTGCATCATCAACTCCATCCCTCCCATAAACTGCTGTACCAGCATTAATTTTGAATGAAGAATAGGCTAAACTTGCTTTAACCTCTCCTATTCCTGAAAGGTTGGTTAGTTCACCAACTGAATAATTAGTATTTGTGTGGAACCAGAAGGGATTTTCGTCTTCATTAGATAGTATTGTTTTTGCTTCCACGCTTCCCGATATATCAAATTCCTGTGAAAAGGAGATCATTGGAAAGAGAAAGAGAAAAAATTTTAGAAATTTCATAAACAGTCGTTTCTATTTATTCAGAAGCCGTTGCAAAAACGACCGTTCCTCACGAGTGTAGGCATATCCATATTTATTTCCATACCCAAAATTGTTAAGATTTACATTGTTTAATACAATAGCAACATTTGCCAAACGGCCATCGTCAATAGCATCTTGAGGGAAATCTAACAGTCGTTTGTCGGTATATCCTGCACGAACCACGTATAGCGTAATGTCTGCCAATTTATTTATCAAAATAGTATCCGTAACAAGCATAGACGGTGCAGTGTCCAAAATAATATAATCAAATTGGTTTTTAAGCTCATCAATAAAAGTGGAGGTTCGCTTCTGCATTAATAATTCCGCAGGGTTTGGCGGAATTGCACCCGATAGAACAATACTCAGGTTTTCGTTGTATTCACTTTGGGCTATAACGTCTTCAACCTGCATATCTTCATAAACAATATATTCGGTAAGGCCTTTTTTGGTTTTTAAATGGTCAGGCAAATAGCGTTGCAATTGCGGGTTACGAATATCCGCACCTACCAAAACTACTTTTTTCCCCGTAAGTGCCAATGTTAAAGCCAAATTAAAGGCAACAAAGGTCTTTCCTTCACCTTTTATGGTTGAGGTAACAATCAATGTCTTTCCTTTGTTGTTTTCTTCCAATTTATTAATGAACAAATATTGCAGGTTAGTTCGCAAGATTCTATAGGCTTCCGCCATTATGCTGCGGTCGTTAAGCTGTATTAAATCAGATTCGTTGCGCTTTATTTTTGGTATTTCACCCACAATTGGCGTTTTTGAAAGGTGGCGTTCCACATCCCGACGGGATGTAACCTTGGTGTTTAAAAGATTTGCAACATAAATTCCAATAAAAGGAATCAATAGACCCGCTAATAATGACCCTAAATATATTAGTGGTCTTTGTGGAGATACTGGTCTTTTTGTACTATAGGCATTGTCAACAATTTTCGCTTTTGGTGAGGTTGCAGCCAAGGTAATGGAAGCCTCTTCACGCTGTTGTAAAAGGAAAAGATAAAGTTGCTCTTTTATGGTCTGTTGTCTTTCTATACCCCTAAAAATCTTCTCTTTGGCAGGAACTTGTGCTATTTTTGAATTAATTGTAGATTCCTGAATATTAAGGTCTTTCATTGCTATTTTTAAAGCATTACTCGAATTTTTTAAACTTCCGAGTATGCTAGCACGCATTTGCTCTATTTGATTGTTCACATTCTGAACCACCGGATTTTTTGCAGTAGAGTTCTGCATCAATTTATTCCTGTATAGGATCAATTGGTTGTAGTTGTTTACCGCCGTTGCAACCTCTTCACTTTGAATACCAATATTGGAAGGTAAAAGCTCTGAATTGGAACTTTTTTCCATATAATCTATCATGGTTTTTGAAAGTTCCAACTGAGTGCCTACGTCAAACTGCTTTTTATTAAATTCGCTTGCGTTTTCAAGAATTATTTGCGCTTCTGCCTGAATATCGGTAAGACGATTTTCACTTTTGAAAACTTCCTTGTTTCGCTCCACCGAATCCAGTTCGCGAGTAATGATTTGCAAACGTGAATCTATAAATTTTGAAGTGTTTTTCGCTATTTCGTTCCTGTCTGCAATGGCATCTTGATTGTATTGGGAAACAAGTTCATCTAGAAAATCTTCTGCCTTAGCAGTTACTGGAGTGAGCAGACTCAATTCTAAAACATTGCTGGATTTAATCTCGTTTTCAATAACAACTTTACCCTGATAATCAAGCGCAACATTTTCCACAGGACGATAGGTAACTACAACGGTTCTCTCAAAAAATGATTTAAAATTTTCAAGATTTTCCAAATTTGGCAAAACAGTTATTTCTCCAAAAGGAAGTGATACTTGTTCGCCAAATTTATATACACCATCAACAGCTTCAGCTTCATCTTCCAATTTGTATTCGGTATTAGAAAGCACTTCAATAGCTAAACTTGGGACACCCGCTTTGTTTCCCATTTCGTTAAAGGATAGATATTGAACCCTAAAAGGGGTATATGAATAGATCTCTGAGGTTTTGATAGCTCCGACGGATTCGTATTTTATGTTCAGCCCAAGCTCCTCAACAGTTTTTGAAATGATTCGTTTGGAATTGAAGATGGCCAATTCATTGTCTATCTTACTGGTGTTGAATCGCGACAGGAAACTTCCAAATTGTGAAAATGCAGCCATTTCCATTGGACTACTGGCGCTTTTTTCGTCTTTGATGATTATTGTTGCGCGCGTTTGATAAAGTGCCGTAGTGTAACGCAAATAAATGAAAGCTAATATTAGCGCTGCAATAACACCTAAAATAAAAAGATACCAATAGCGGGTGTATTGTTCAATTATTTCGCGAAGTGGTAATTCCTTTATTTCTTGTTTGTTGCGGATTTCCTCCATAGTATCAGGCGACATGTTAACGGGTTAAAAGTATGACTGTGCTAAGAACAACCGTAACGAGGGACAACAATGCCGGGACATCCGGTATGAAACCAGATTTTCGAACTCCTTTTAGTGAAGGCTCTACGTACACAATATCATTTTGCTTTAAAAAATAAAAGGGTGAAGAAAAAAGTTGTGAGCTTGTATAATCAATTTTAGAAACTTTACGAACCCCATCTTCTTCCCGAATTACAGTTACGTCCTTTCTTTTACCATCTTCAGAAAAATCTCCTGCCTGTGCTATGGCTTCAGGCAAGGTTATGCGCTCATCCTGAATTCTGAAAACACCAGGGTTTTTTACTTCACCAATAACGGTTACTTTAAAATTAATGATTCGCACATCGACAACGACATCGGTAATATATTCTGAGAGTTTCGTTTTCAGTTCCTGCTCAACCGTGCCTCGCGTTTTGCCCATTACGCCCAATGTTCCCAGTACGGGAAACCGGATATTTCCTTCAGAATCCACAAGATATCCTTGTAATTGGATATTGTTTGTTACTGGAGAACCTTCGGAGCCAATGGTACGCTTAAAAGGTTTTACAACTTCTTCATCTATGGATGAAACAGTGATATAAAGTATATCATTGGGTTCAATGATAGGTTCAAAAGTGGTTTTAATTTCTTCTAAATTTAGATTTTCAGCATCCTGAAAATATAGTATCTCCTTTTTGGTAGCACAGGAAAACAGGCTTGTACAGATTAAAAGGAGTATTGCAATTTTGTTCATTACGTCTTTTCTTTAAGGCTACAAATATAAGGCCTTCAAAAATATAGTGGGTGTTTTTTAAGAGTATCTCTGCGGAACAAATATATCTTACAAATGCTTTTGCAAGTCCAAGATTTCATATTCTGAATTATTGCTCAAAAATTCGGGGATAAGTTCTTTTAACATTTTGACAATTTCTTTTCCTTTTCCACATTGAGAAATAGCAGCTATTTCCTGTATTTTGAAGGATATTTCACAATAATCAACGGTCGGGACTTTTGATACCATAATTTTTGGATGGTAGGTTGGCATTGAAGTGGAAGTATCATTTAACAACTCTTCATATAGTTTTTCACCAGGTCTAAGCCCTGTAATTTCTATATCAATATCCTCATAAGGCTTAAGACCGGAAAGGCGGATCATTCGTTCAGCCATATCGAGAATTTTGATTGGTTTGCCCATATCGAATACAAAAATTTCACCTCCCTTGCCCATAGTGCCCGCTTGCAGAACCAACTGGCAGGCTTCACTTATGGTCATAAAATATCTAATAATATCTTTATGGGTAACAGTTACTGGACCACCATAAGCAATCTGTTTTCTGAAATAAGGAATTACAGAACCGTTGGAACCAAGTACATTTCCAAATCGAGTTGTAATGAAACGAGTATTTGTCTTTATATGGTCCTGCAAGGATTGTACATACATTTCCGCAGCACGTTTTGACGCCCCCATCACATTGGTTGGATTTACAGCTTTATCTGTAGAAATCATTACAAACTTTTCAATATTATATTTCACGGAAAGGTTTGCCAAGTTTATGGTTCCGCCAATATTTACGTATATCGCTTCATGAGGGTTTTTTTCAATTAGCGGAACATGTTTGTATGCTGCAGCATGATAAACCATATTGAACTTATACTTTGCAAAGAGCATTTCCATCCGTTCTAGGTTTCTAATGTCTGCTAACATTATTTTAAAGTTCAGCCCGCTGTGGTTTTGATTCATATACAATTCCATCTCATGAAGAGCAGATTCGGCATTGTCTAATATTACAATTTTCTTTGGGTTGAAAACTGCCAATTGCTTAACGATTTCACTCCCAATAGAGCCGGCTCCACCTGTGACCAATATAGTTTTACCGTACAAATCACTTTTTATAAGCTCAATGTCCATTTCGATTGGGGAACGTTCCAACAAATCTTCTATCTGGATTGGTTTTATTTGTGTTTGGATGTCTTCCTTCCTATTCCAGTGCTCTACAAGCGGCACATTAAAAATTTCGACTTTATTGGCCAAACAGGCTTCCACAATTTGATTTTTATCTTTAATGTTAAGCGATTCACTCACTATCAAAACTCCATCCAAATTGTACTGTACCAAAAGTTCTGTGAAATCGTTGGAAGTACTCGTAATAGGTACTGAAAATACAGGCCTGTTTAGGATTTTCAAATTTTTGTTAATTTGATTTTCAGTAATGAAACCAACAAGTTTATAGGGAAGGTTGGATTCAGTGGTAAGAGCTTTACCTAAGGATATAGTTTTATCGTCCATCCCAAGTATTACTACTCTTTTCTTGAGTTTTCCAGAGGTTAAAGCCTTTAAATATTGATATGCTTCTTTTACTGCAATCCTGAAAAACAGCATCAGTGTGAAAGAAAAAAACATATAGAGCAAAATGC
>JAGQYY010000027.1:15857-29523 GCA_020435825.1 Aequorivita sp. | reverse complement strand
AAAGGATAAAAAGACGAAAAGCAGGATCAAAAGAGCCATTTTTTAGCCAATTGAAAAAAGTCAAGATGACTTCTATGATAAAATTCGGTCAGTTCGAGTAAATTTTACGATTTAAATGCGTAAAATTTGTATCGATAACAGAAATTTTAGCCTTTAAAAAAGTTCTCGATCCGATTTTTCTAACTTCAAAAATCACTCGGACTGACAATTTCTAATATTTTTGGTCCATAATGTACAATGGGTTTTCCGTATATACTAAATTTATTTAGCTAAATGGAATATTTCCATTTAACAGGAAATATTCCATGTATTTGAATTTCTTTCCCTACATTTGTTTTCCCAGTAAAAAAATAAATGCATTCACAACTTTTCGCAGTTATAGACGTAGAAACTACCGGTGGTGGGATAGCAGGCAATCGCATCACTGAAATCTGCATTGCATTAATAAAAAATGGCGAAGTGTTAGATAAGTACACTACGCTCGTCAATCCAGAGCGTGATATTCCACATTATATTACTGCGCTAACTGGTATTGACAATGAAATGGTTGCCGATGCACCACGGTTTTTTGAGATTGCCGAAAAAGTTGCTGAATTTACAAAAGACGCTATTTTTGTAGCACACAACGTTAGTTTTGACTACAATGTAATCCGTGGTGAGTTTCGGCGGTTGGGACAGTATTACAACCGTAAAAAACTTTGTACCGTACGGCTTTCGCGCAAGTTAATCCCCGGAATGCTTTCCTATAGCTTGGGAAGGCTCTGCAGCACCATAAACATAACGCACCTCAACCGCCACCGCGCAGAGGGCGATGTGGATGCCACGGTAATTCTTTTTCAGCGCTTGCTTTCTTTGGATGAAGATTTCAGTATTCTCAATTCCTTTTTAAACCCGCGTTCAAAACAGGCAACGCTTCCACCACATATCCCCGCCGAACAGATAAACGAACTGCCCGAGGAGCCTGGTATTTATCTTTTCAAAAACCAAAAACACCAAGTGGTGTATGCGGGAAAGGCGAAAAATATAAAGAAAAGGGTACTCAGTCATTTTTACGATAAAAAAACAAAGGAATATCAACTGGGGCAGGAAACACATTTTATAGATTATGAGCTTACGGGGAATGAGCTTGTGGCATTGCTTGTGGAATCTGAACACATCAGAAAACATTATCCAAAATTCAACAGGGCGCAGAAATGGCCTGCCACAACCTACCAAATAATCAATTATGTAAACCAAAGAGGCATTATTCAATTGGCATTGGGAAAGACAAAGGCTCTTAATGATTCCGTAAGCACTTTTTACAACCGAACCGAAGCCACCGAAAAACTGGAGGAAATATGCGAGGCTTTTAGACTGTGCCCACGGTTTTGCGCATTGCAGAGCACTTCGGAAAAATGTTCACACTACCGAATAAAAAATTGTGAAGGTGTTTGCGAAGGCAAGGAAACTGTGGAAAGCTACAATCTAAAAGTGGAAGCAGCCATTCAATCCTTGAAAGAAAACAAACCTACGTTTGCCATCCAAGGAAAAGGGAGAACGAAGGACGAAATTGCCTTTGCCTTAGTGGCCAAAGGACAGTATAAAGGCTTTGGTTTTTTTGACAGGAGCGATACCATCTGTAATATTGAAGACTACGAACCTTTTTTGAAATTGCAAACGGCAACCTATCACACCCACGCCATCATTCGAAGTCATCTTAAAAAGAATGGGGAGCGGAATGTGGTATATTTTGAAGAACCGCTCCGGCTTACAGCACATAGAGCAAAGACTATTATGAAGGCTTCCCCTAAAGACAATATTTTCTCTGAATGGAGGTAAAATAAATCCCCACCCGGCCTTCCCTTCAAAGAAAGAGAAATACTAACATTAGTTATCGGTTTTTAGTTTTGAAAACAGGATTTCATCAAAACTCGTAATCACCCTATCCGCCTTGCCGTAATCTTGATTGGCTGAATGTGGACTCTTGAAACCAACGCAATAAATATTCGCAGCTTTGGCAGCGGCAATTCCATTGGTGGAATCCTCAATCACCATGCAGTGGTCAGTATGTTCGCCAGCAAGTTCGGCAGCTTTTATAAAAATCTCAGGATGCGGCTTGGAAGCCTTCAAATCGGCACCGCTTATTTTCGCTTTAAAGTATTTGTCCAGATCAAAACGCTCAAAAATACGGTTGATGTTAGGCATGGAGGCCGAAGAAGCCAATACTAAAGTAAGTCCGTTGGCGTGATAATCTTTTATTAAATCGTGAACGCCATCCAAAAGCGATAAATCCGAATCGTTTTCAAAGAGATTTTTAAAGTGCTTTCTCTTTGTGGAAACCAAATGTTCTGGAGCATACGGTAGATCAAAATGCCCACAAAGCGTTCTGCAAATAGGCAAAGTTGCCTGCCCCGTAAAGGAATCATACATTGCTTGTCCCACATCAATATTCACATCCTCAAACATTTTGAAGTAGGCCTTGCGGTGCAAAGGTTCAGTGTCTACAATGACCCCATCCATATCAAAAAGTACAGCTTTTAGCATTTCTCTATTTTTTTGCGAAGGTACTATGGATTGTTGGATTATCAGAATTTTGGATTATTGGATTTCTGTCCACCATTTTGAAAAACGCTGCGATGTATCTCCTATGTACACAACTTCCCCAATTCGGGGCGTTACCAAAGGAAGATTCACTTCTTCATTGAGCTCACTTATTTTGGCCAACGGTTCATTCCAGGCGTGAAGCGCCAAGGCAAACTTACTGGAATGCAGGGGAAAGAGACTTTTTGCCCGTAAATCCTGCGCCGCTTGGAGTACTTCTTCGGGCAACATGTGTATGTAATGCCACGCCAAATTATATTGTCCGTTTTCCAAAAGCGCCATGTCAAAAGGACCAAATTTATTGCCTATTTCCTTGAAATGGGTATCGTAACCGCTATCGCCGCCAAGAAATAGATTGCAATCTTCAGTTTGAAGCATGAAAGCAAGCCACAAGGTATTATTCCGTTTAAAACCTCTTCCCGAGAAATGGCGCGCCGGAACTGTGCTTAATGTAATATCATTGTCCAATTCCAGTGTTTGGTTCCAGTCTAATTCGTGAATCAATTCCGGATCATACCCCCACACTTCAAAATGTGCGCCAACGCCCAAACCCGTAATGATTTGCTTCACTTTTGGCTTTAGCGTTTTTATGGTTTCGTAATCCAAATGATCATAATGGTCGTGTGAAATTAACAAGTAATCAATTTCGGGTATGTCTTCAGCAAAATAATTATTGCTCCCTTTAAAAGGTTTATTGGTATTTGGAATTGGGGAAGCGCTGTTACTAAAAACGGGATCAATTAAAAATCGTTTGCCGTTGAGCTGAAGATAATAGGAAGAATGCCCAAACCATACCAACAAATCGGTTTTCAATGGAAGGGTTTTCAAATCTGTTTTTACAAATGGAATAGGTTTTGGAGGTTTTATATTTTTCGGTTTTCTAAAAAAGAAATCGAACATTACTTTTCCAAAGTTGTAACCTTCCGCCAATTGCGGCGTGCTGTGTATATTTTGAAATGCGCCGTTGCAAAAATTAGGCGAGTTGTGGATACGTTCCAGTCGCTTTCCAGCGGGTGTTCCTCCTAGTTGGGAATAAATCATTTAATGCCTTTAAAAATTTGTGATAGTAGTTCAAAAGAGCGCAAGCGAGCTTTTTGGTCATAAATATGAGCTACTGCAATAATTTCATCAACTCTAGTTTCTCCAACAAAATTAGCTAACTTTTCACGTACAGTTTCTTTGTTTCCCACAAAGGTGTACTGCATCATTTGCATAATATGGGCTTCTTCCATTGGATTCCAAAGTCCTTCCATGCTTTGTACGGGCGGAGCCAACGGTTGACGGGTATTTCGGATTACGTTAAGCATAAAGCATTTCATACTCGTCGCCAAATACTCGGCTTCCCCGTCTGTATCCGCAATTACCAAATTTATGCAAGCCATTGTATATGGTTTTGCCAATTGTTTTGAAATTTCAAAATGCGAATGGTATAACCGAAGTGCATCGTGCAAATGGGTTGGCGCAAAATGGCTGGCAAAGGCATAAGGCAATCCTAAAGTACCTGCAAGCTGGGCACTGTACGTACTTGAGCCCAAAAGATACAATGGCACTTCAAGTCCTTCGCCTGGTATTGCCCTAACGGGGCTGTGCATATTATTCTTTGAAAAATATTTTTCGAGTTTCTGAACATCTTCAGGAAAATCGTTTACCGTCTCCACTCTTTCCCTTCTTAAGGCACGAGCAGTTTGCTGGTCTGTTCCCGGCGCACGGCCCAAACCCAAATCTATTCTATTTGGATAAAGCGTGGAAAGGGTTCCAAATTGTTCTGCAACCACCAAAGGCGCATGATTGGGCAGCATTACCCCGCCCGAACCAACACGGATAGTTTTTGTGCCTTGGGCAATATAACCGATAAGCAACGGCGTAGCAGAACTAACAAGACTTTCGGTATTGTGGTGTTCGGAAATCCAAAAACGTTTATAGCCTAGTTTTTCTACATGCTGTGCCAAAGCAAGACTGTTCTCCATTGCCTCTCTGTGAGTGCTTCCCTGAATTACCGGGACTAGATCAAGCACGGAAAAATACAAGTTTTTTAATTTTTCTTCTTTATCCATTTATTTTAAATTTTAGCTCTTTTATATTGCAAAGGCCATGCAACATCTACATTTAACTCTTTTGCTGCATGCAGTGGAAAATAAGGTTGGCGGAGGCTTTCTCTTGCATAAAGAATCAAATCGGCCTTTCCTTTTTTTAAAATTTCCTCTGATTGTTCAGCGGTTGTTATTTGCCCCACAGCTCCAGTAAGAATATTTGCCTCTTTTTTAATCTGCGCCGCAAAAGGAACCTGATAACCAGGCTCACTGGGAATAGTTGCTTTGGGAACATTGCCTCCGGAAGAAGTATCGATCAAATCAACGCCCAATTTCTTCAATTTAATTGAAAGTTTTACGGAATCTTCAATAGTCCAGCCGCCTTCGGTCCAATCGGTAGCTGAAATTCTTACAAACAAAGGCTTTTCTTCAGGCCATTCTCTGCGAACCACTTCGGTAACTTCCAATAAAAAACGAATTCTATTTTCAAAACTGCCGCCATATCCGTCAGTCCTTTTATTTGCCAAAGGCGAATAAAATTGATGGAACAAATATCCATGCGCTGCGTGTATTTCAACTATGTCATAACCTGCTTTTTCTGCACGAAGGGTTGCTGCAGCGTAATCATTTTTTACTTTTTCAATCCCTGAAGCATCCAAAGCAATTGGCATTGGTTCTCCTTCCCGAAACGGTAATGCCGAAGCAGAAACCGTTTGCCATCCGTTTTCGTCATCAGGAGCAATTTTTCTAGCGCCGTCCTTTGGCAATTGGTAGCTTGCTTTTCGGCCTGCATGTGCCAGTTGAATTCCTATCAATGCCTTTTGCGAATGCACAAAATCTACTATCTGTTTTGCTTTTTCAATATGTTCATCTTTCCAAATTCCCATATCTCCGTAGGTAATTCTTCCCTCGGGCGAAACAGCAGTCGCTTCTTGGATTATCAACCCCATTCCTCCCACGGCACGGCTTCCCAGATGTACCAGATGGAAATCGTTCGCAAAACCGTCCACACTGCTATACATACACATTGGCGAAACGACCATTCGGTTTTTAAAGGTTGTATTTTTAATTTTTAGGGGTGAAAAAAGGATGCTCATATTTATTATTAATTTCTTATTGCTATTATTTATTTTTTGATTGGTCTTCGACAATCTCAGACCGACATCTGTTTTAAAATTGACTTTAGAAATATTAATAGAACTTGAAAAACCCATAAGCTTTTCGCTTTTTTAAATAATCCAATTCACTTTCGTATCGATAGGCTTCTCTTTCGAAGGAAATATTCCTATAGGCTTCATGACGATTTTGATATTGAATCAGTCGCAATAAAAACTCAAGCCCGTAAAACAAGTAGAAAAAAACAAGTAGCAATTCCGCTTGCTGACGCAGATGAATTTTTTCGTGGTTCAAAAAAACAGCATCCTCTTTTAAGGAATGGTGTTTTATAACCACGAAAGGCCAAAGTGTTATTCCGTTATAATTTTTACGGAGAAGTTTTGGACGGACAATTAAAATCACGGGGTTATTCTTTCAAAAACTGGCGTAACACATATTGAAGGATGCCCTCATTTTGGTAATATGCCACCTCAATTGGGGAGTCCAAGCGTGCTAATGCCTTGAATTCAATTTTCTTGCCATCCTTGTTTTTGGCAGTCACCGTTACTTTTTTTGAAGGGGTCAAATCGTTTTCAATACCGGTAATTGTGAAATGTTCCTTCCCCGTTAATCCGTGCGATTTGGCGCTTTCACCTTCCAAATACTGAAGCGGTAGTACGCCCATCATAATCAAATTGCTTCTATGGATGCGCTCGTAGCTTTCTGCCAAAACGGCTTTTATCCCTAAAAGGAATGTTCCCTTAGCAGCCCAATCGCGTGAAGAACCGCTACCGTATTCCTTTCCTGCAAGCACAATGAGCGGGATCTTGTCTTTTATATATTTTTGTGAGGCATCAAAAACAGTCATTTCCTCACCCGATGGAAGATGTGTGGTATAACCACCTTCTTTTTCCGCCAATTGGTTTTTGATACGTACATTGGCAAAAGTTCCGCGAACCATCACCTCATCATTACCACGTCGCGAACCGTAACTGTTAAAATTTTTCTTCTCGACACCCCTTGATTTCAAATATTGTCCTGCGGCGGAATCTTCTGAAAAAGCTCCGGCCGGTGAAATATGATCTGTAGTAATACTATCTCCCAAAACCAAAAGCGCACGTGCATCTTCAATATTCTTCAGATCTTTTGGCTCTTCGGAAAGATTACGAAAAAACGGCGCTTCTTTTATATAGGTTGACTCATCGTCCCATTGGTAAATCTTGTCGTCCGGCACTTTAAGATTTTGCCATATTTCGTTGCCGTCAAATATTTCGTCATAGTTCTTTTTAAAATCGTTTGGCGAAAGCACCTTTTTCATCACTTTGTGAATTTCATCATCGGTTGGCCAAATGTCTTTTAGGAAAATATCTCTTCCATTGTGATCTGTAGCCAATGGTTCAGAGGTCAAATCAATATCAACCCGCCCCGCAATGGCAAAGGCTACCACCAACATGGGCGACATCAAAAAATTCATTTTTACCTGTGGATGGATGCGTGCCTCAAAATTTCTATTTCCTGAGAGCACCGAAGCCACTATCAAATCGTTTTCCTCAACCGCTTTTGAAATTTCCGGGGGAAGCGGACCCGAGTTTCCAATACAGGAAGTACAACCATAACCCACTAAGTGAAATTGCAAAGCTTCCAAGTCTTTTAAAAGGTCTGCTTTTTCCAGATAATCTGTTACTACTTTAGAGCCTGGTGCCAGGGAAGTTTTTACCCAAGGTTTCACATCAATGCCATGTTCTCTTGCCTTTTTAGCCACCAAACCTGCACCTATCATTACAAAAGGATTGGAAGTATTGGTACAAGAGGTAATTGCCGCAATGGCCACCGACCCGTCGGAAAGCATGTATTTTTGGCTTCTGTTTGAAATCCAGACTGTTTTTAGTCCGTTTTTAGTTTTCGCCTCTATTTCCACATCAGGAGTTGGGTTGCGCGGCTGTTTTGCGGGCTGGCTTCCACCTTCCTCCTTCCATCGGACAATGGCCTCTTCCCTTTCGGAAGGTTCTATATATTTTCTGCCGAAAGAAGTATGTTCCAATTCAATGAATTTTTCTTTTAAATTTTTTAGCAGTATTTTGTCCTGAGGGCGTTTTGGTCCCGCAACGCTAGGCTCTATTGTTGAAACATCTAACTCTAAAACATCGGTGTAATTTATTTCGTCCTCATCTTTTCGCCAAAGCATATTTGCTTTACAGTAATCTTCAACCAATTGGATTTGCTCCTCACTGCGATTACTGCTTCGCATGTATTCCAAGGTTTTGCCGTCAATGGGGAAATATGTTATAGTGCAACCAAATTCCGGAGACATGTTTCCTATTGTAGCCCTATCCGGTACCGAAAGATTATCCAACCCTGGGCCAAAAACTTCAACAAATTTGCCTACTACACCGTATTTACGCAACAAATTGGCAATGGTCAGCACCAAATCGGTTGCAGTGGAACCCACGGGAAGTTTTCCGGTAAGTTTTAGTCCAATCACTTCGGGACTTATAAAATATATAGGTTGTCCCAAAACAGCAGCTTCGGCCTCAATACCTCCAACGCCCCAAGCCACTACTCCTATTCCGTTTACCATAGGCGTATGGCTGTCCGTTCCGACTAGCGTGTCAGGGAAAACCATGCCATTGCGTGCAATGGCGCCTTTTGAAAAATATTCCAAATTTACTTGGTGGCAAATCCCCATTCCGGGCGGAACCACGCTAAAATTATTAAAGGATTTCTGCGCCCATTTCAAAAAAGTATAGCGTTCATTGTTACGTTTGTATTCCTCTTCCATGTTTTGCTGATAGGCATACTGCGCCGCGAAATAATCTACCTGCACACTGTGGTCAATAACCAAGTCAACGGGAATCAAAGGATTTATTTTTGATGCATCACCGTCCTTTCGGGCCATTTCAGAACGCAGCGAAGCAATATCAACAACGGCTGGAACGCCCGTAAAATCCTGCATAAGTACACGGGCAGGCTTAAAGGCAATGTCCTTATCACTTTTAGCAGGTTTCCAATTAAGGATAGCATCCAAATGATCTTTGGTTACTGAGAAATCATCGTAATTCCTCAGTGCATTTTCTAAAAGAATCCTTACCGAAAACGGCAACTTTTTGATGTTGTGGCCTTGGTTTTCGAGTTCGGAAAGACTGTAATAAGTAAGCTCTTCGTTATTGGCTTTAAGTGTTTTTTTGAGGTTGTAAATATCTTGCTGCATGACAAAAATTTTTATGGCTATTAAAATTACGTAATTAATACGGTGCTGAAGCAGAAGAACTTTGGTTTAACAGGCTGTTAACAAGAATGGGAAAGTTGTAATTCCATATAAACTGTTTTATTAATAAATAAAAGCATAAAGACGCTGCTTATCATATTTTAATTAAATTAGCTCCCATTAAAAAAAAGTGCATTGAAAAATACAATTGTATTCTTTCTACTTTTTGTCTTTACCTTCAATCTTGGAGGCTCCTTTGTTATTTTAAAAATTCAACAACACCATATCCGAAGGGAAATAGTCCATCAAATAAAGCAAGGTATTTCCGAAAAAGAATTGACGCGTATTACCGTTTCTTCAGAAAACGAAAACCAACTTATCTGGAAAGACAAAGAAGAATTCAGTTATAAAGGAACAATGTATGATATTGTCCACGTTGAAATTTTGAATGAAAACACCAAAGTTTACCATTGTATTTCGGACAGTCAAGAAACAAATCTGATTGCCAAATACAACAAGGAACTTCAGAAAACCCAAAAGGATAAAAACAGACGCACCAATACGGTAAAAACTGTTAAATTTATCGAGAAAATAAATCCGCTTCCGCAGAAAGAGGAACTGGCTTTTTTAAATAAAAAAATACGTCCAAATTTTGTGTATCACGAAAACTACGCTTCACTTTCACTCGAAATTTTGAGTCCTCCACCCAAACAGGTTTTATAATTTACTTTGAAGCTATCTAGCTTCCCTTCATGCTCTCGGCGCAATTATAGCGGCGTATTGCATATTTCCCAATTATAAAACTTTTAAAAAAAATGACAAAAATTTATCTATCCCTTTTGGGATTGCTTATAACTGTGTCTGTATTTGGGCAGGAACAACTTTCCGGAAAAATATATGATGCAGCCAACAACTCTCCACTTGCTGGAGCAAAAATTGAAATAAACGGAACGGAGGTTTCCAGCACGGATTCCGAAGGAAATTTTTCGGTTCCCTGTTCTGGGGCGCAAACATTGACCGTAAGTTATATAGGCTATGAAACATCCATTGTTAAAGTTAAAAACTGTTCGGACTCTTTAAATATTAGTTTAAAAACATCCGTTAGCGCTTTAGATGAAGTGCAACTTAGCGGCACGTTGGACAATAATAAAAAAGTGCTTGAAAAACCAGTTTCTGTAATTCAATTGAATGAGAAAGAATTAAACCGAGGCACTGGCTTGTATCTTGACGACGCAATAAACGCAAACGTTCCAGGTGTAACCATGAGCCGAAGAGCGGTTTCTTCTGGGCAACAGTTCAACATTCGTGGGTATGGAAACGGAGTTGGTTTTAAAGGCGCAACCAATAACTTTGATGGCCAAGGTTATAAAGTGTATTACAACAATATTCCACTTACCGATGCAGAAGGAATTACTATGCTTGACGATATAGATTTTGGTTCCGTGGGCAGTGTGGATGTAATTAAAGGTCCTGCGGGTTCCTTATACGGTTTCGCCATTGCCGGAGTTGTAAACTTAACTACTATACGTCCTGAAAAAAGGCAATCTTCCCTAAGCGAAAAAGTGACTGTTGGGAGCTACGGTTTAGCACGGTTTACTACCCAATTACAAATGGGACTGGAAAAATCTTCCGTTCTATTGAATTATGGTCACCAAATTTCTGATGGCTATTTAGACCACAATGCTTCTCGGAAAGATTTTTTGAATGCTGTCCTTGATTTTTACCCAAGTGATAAGCAAACCGTAAGTACTTATTTTGGCTTTAGCAATAGTTATGACGAACGTGGTGGCGAGCTTACCATTGGTCAGTACGATACTTTAGATTATAGTGGAAATGCACGTTACATAAAGAACAACGCACATAGCGAAGTTATTAGCTTCCGTGCAGGGTTGAGCCATAAATACAACTTCACCAAATGGCTTTCAAACACAACCACGGTCTATGGTTCTGGCTTGAATACCAACGCAAGTTCTGCGGGAGGCTGGACCGATAAAGACCCTATTAATTACGGAACACGTTTAACTTTTGATTTAAATTTTGATTTAAGCGAAGACTTCAATCTCTCAGGTGTTGCTGGTCTTGAGTTTCAAGAGCAACGTTCCCAATCTATCAGTTATTCAATGGTTGAAAACCCCAGCAATCCAGAAGGTTATAATATTATTGGCGGTATAAAAAGCAATCAATATGCAAAAACCAAAAACAATTCAATTTTTACGGAGTGGATTTTGAAAATGCCCTATGATTTTTCGTTCACAGCTGGAATTGGAAAAAGCACGATGAATCTTGATTTGGAGGATCGTGCATTTGACCCAACAAGTGGAAAACCACAAAAGGTTTCGGCAGATTATGAAAATTTGTTTTCACCACATTTTGCGGTGAATAAAATATTTAGCGATGCCATTTCGGTTTATGCTTCATACAGCAAAGGCTACAAAGCACCTGTTAGTGGCAATATAATTATCGGAACCACTGGTGAATTAAATACAGGTTTAGAACCAGAAGAAGGCGATCAGTTTGAAATCGGTTCAAAAGGAAATGTTGTAGACAGCAAATTGCACTATGAAGTAGCCCTATTTCAAGCGAAGTTCAAAAACAAATTTACCTCTGTGGCAGTTCCTGCAGGAGATGGCACGACGCTTTATTCTTACATAGCAAACGGCGGCAAATTGAATAATAAAGGTGTAGAAGCATTGGTGAAATATACCGCTTATGAGTCTGCAACTGGTTTCTTCGGAAATGTGAGCCCTTATGTAAACGTTGCCTATTCAGATTTTAAATATGAAGACTTTGTGTATCAATCCGTTTCAAGAGAAGGTGAATTGGTAACTGCAGACTACAACGGAAAAGCCGTTGCGGGTGTTGCCCCGTGGGTTATAAACGCTGGGGTCGATTTTAACACCAATCATGGTCTTTACGGAACTGTGAACTATGCATATCACGATCCGGTCCCTTTCACTTCAGATGGATTGAACGTGGCGGATAGCTATAGTTTATTAAATGCAAAACTTGGTTACAGAATGAGTTTTGGCCACTTTGACCTTGATGCCTATGCAGGCGCAGATAACATTACTGGCGAGAAATATTACATCATGCTTTTCTTGAACCAACTGGATGACGCATACATTCCTGCGCCATTGGATACCGTTTTTTATGGCGGACTTAATTTGAAATATAATTTTTAATAACGATTGTTTCGTGTTGAATTTGTCTGAAAGAGTACAGCTGAAACTTGTGTTTGGCTGTACTTGATAGGATATTATTTTAAACTTAAAAAATAACTATGCAAAAATCAATTCTCTTACTATTCGCTATTTCAAGTCTTTCCTCATGTGGAAGATTTGGTAATGAAGACAAAAAGGAAGATCACAAAGAGCGTATTGTTTGTATTTCAAAACAATACAGCGAGATAATTTACGCACTCGGTGCTGAAGAAGACATTGTTGCGGTAGATGTTTCCAGCACCTATCCACCGGAAATAAAGAACCTACCAACAATAGGCTATCACCGTGCATTGGCTGCTGAACCTATTCTCTCCATGAAACCAACATTGATTTTGGAAGACAACAACATTGGTCCCGAACATGTGGTTACACAGTTGAAAGATTTAAAAATACCGATGAAGCAATTTGGGCATTATGAAAGTACTATTGCAGGAACAGATTCGCTAATTCGTGAAATGGGCAGCTATTTTCACAAAGAAGAAAAAGCTGAGGAACTTATCAAAAAACTGAACGAAGATATGAATTATGCAAAACAACAAGCTCTTTGGTATGAAAAGAAACCGAAAGTATTGGTAATCCATTTTGGCCAGGCAAACAACATTTATTTAGTAATGACAAAAAACAATACCGCCGGAAAATTGATTGATTGGGCCGGAGGCGAAATGGCCGTTGATGGCGAACGCGGCATGATACAATTTTCTCCCGAAGTAGTTGCGCAAAGTGACCCAGATGTAATTCTACTGACAGATTTTGGTTACGACAAATTAGGTTCAACAGAAGGTGTGGGAACGCTTCCAGGAGTTTCAAGTACCAGAGCGTTTAAGGAAGGCAAGGTTTATCGTGTTGAAGAGCACGATATGGTTTATTTAGGTCCAAGAACAGGTAAAAACCTTATTGAACTACAAAAATTAATACACGAGGGTGAAGAAAAACAACAACTATAAAGGAACATTCCCAATCCTGTTAATCCTTTTGGTGATAATCAGTTTCTTCTCCATTCGGTATGGTGCGGTTTCCATTTCGTTGGAAGAGATCTTTTCTTCGTTTAGAAAATTTTTTACCGAACCCGAAAGTATGGATCTAACCGAACGTATTTTTATGGAAATACGGTTACCTCGGGCAATACTCTGCATATTCGTTGGAGCAAGTTTAGCCGTTGGCGGAACTATATTACAGGCACTTTTTAGAAACCCCATTGTAGAGCCGGGACTTATTGGAACCTCCTGTGGAGCAGCTTTTGGGGCGGCCTTGTATTTTGCTTTGGGTGCAACATTTGGTTTCAGCGTTGGCAAATGGACATTGCCTTTGGCTGCTTGTTTGGGAGCATTGTTATCAACAAGTTTGGTTTTCTTTCTTTCACAATCGCGCAATAGCGGCAAAAGTTCCATCGTAGCATTGTTGCTTACCGGTATTGCAATAAACGCTTTGTTTTTAAGCGGTGTCGGCTTTTTAAGTTACATCGCACGCGATCCACAAGCACGTTCCATTGTTTTTTGGAATCTGGGAACGTTGAGCGGTGCCAATTGGACTTCCGT
>JAGQYY010000027.1:0-15758 GCA_020435825.1 Aequorivita sp. | reverse complement strand
CGTGGGAACCATTTTAATTTCCCTTCGCTACGCAAAACATTTAAACGCACTAATGATCGGTGAGGAAGAAGCACAATTTTTAGGTGTAAACATTAAAAGCCTAAAGTGGAAAATATTGCTTATAAACGTAATTATGGTCGCTGTGGCAACCGCTTTTGTGGGCGTTATCAGTTTTGTGGGCTTAATAGTTCCACATTTACTAAGAATAATTAACGGCAGCGATAACCGTTTCCTTATTCGCAATAGTGCAATCCTTGGCGGAATACTGCTTTGTGTGGCAGACTTAATTTCAAGAATGGTTTTGCGCCCTGCGGAACTTCCTATTGGGATTGTAACTTCCGTAGTGGGTGTGCCAATTTTTATATTTCTTCTGCAACGTAAAAATTACTTCTTCTAAAAATGATACAGGCAAACAACATATCATACCGAATTGGAAACAAAACCATACTCAAGAATATTTCCGTAAGCTTTGAACCTAATAAAATCAACCTCATCCTTGGTCCAAACGGCGCAGGGAAATCTACGCTTGTTAAAGTAATTTGCAACCAATTGAAGCCACAGGCAGGGACTGTTCTTTATGAAGAAATAAGCATTCGCAATATTTCTGTAGCTGGGTTGGCAAAAGTGCGAGCGGTACTTTCGCAAAACACTGAACTCGCTTTCCCTTTAAAAGTAAAAGAAGTAGTGATGATGGGCCGTTACCCACATTTCTCCGTAAACCCAACTGCAAAAGACGAGCAAGCTGTAAAGGAAGCAATGCATTTTTTTGATGTTGGGGAAATGGCAGACCGTGATTACTTAACACTAAGCGGCGGCGAAAAACAGCGCGTGCATTTTGCAAGAGTGGTTTCGCAAATATGGTATCCTTCTGAAAAGGGTTGCAGGTATCTGGTTTTGGACGAGCCACTTACATTTTTGGACGTGCATTATCAATTTCAGTTTATGCACAAGCTGCGAGAGCTATTAAAACAACAGGATTTGGTAATTGTTGGCGTGGTGCACGACCTCAACCTAGCCGCTAAATTTGCTGACCATTTAGTTTTGTTGAACAAGGGTAAACTTTTAGCTTCTGGCACAAAAGAAGAAGTTCTTAACGCAGAAAATATGAAAACAGCCTACCGTTTAGAGCCCGTAATCCATATCGACGAACGGGGGATGTACTTGTTTTTTGAATAACGAATAGTTTTTAAAAAAATAGTTATCCCGCCATCTCCACAAGCTTAGCAAGCGTTCGGTAATTGCGTGTAGTAGCTGCAACCTCCAGCTTTTTCTCAAAGAAATTATTATTCAACTTTGCATTGCCATAGCCATTGCCAAAGTGGATATAAACACAATCTGGAGTTAACATAAATTCCTCGTTCGGATAGCTAATTTCACTAACCGCCTCCATAAGTTCCTTTTTTGGGGGCGTAGCAAGTAACATAAAGTATGCTTCAGCTTTCTTAGCTTCCTCAAAAGGGCAATCCTTTAAAATTTTTTCAATCGCATCCGCCGTTTTTACAAGCACCGGCACTTCCCATCCAAACCGTTTTTCAATTTCCTTAGCAATCTTATCGGATATATCCTTTTCTTCCTTCGCAGAAAAAACCACATTGCCACTTTGTATGTACGTAATCACATCTTCAAATCCTAAATCTTCACAAAGAAGCTTTAGATCTTCCATTTTCAGTTTCTTATGTCCGCCAACGTTTATTCCGCGCAGCAGAGCGATGTAGGTTTGCATATTAATAGGATTGGTTTTGTCTTATTATATTTAATACTGTTACTACATTACCTTTAATATTATAGTGAAGCGAATACGGAAATATTTTGAAATGGACAATGCGCAAATTCCGATAACGAATTTGAAACAAATAAGGGTTTTGTTCTAAAAACTCAATCTGCTCGTCAAAATCAAAAAGAAACTCCATTTTCTTGTCCATGGCATCGTAAAAACATTCGGCTTTTTTAAGCTCACGTTCGGCGTCAATCGACAGTATTACGGGAAATGCCATATTTCTTTCTTATTTCTTCTATCGGAATCGTTTTCAATGTGCCTTTTTCTTGGCGGTCCAAAATGTCATCCATCATGGTTTTATATTCCTCAGACGGTTCAGCCAATTGTCGAGCCAAATTTTCAAAATAATTTTCGATATAATTCTTCAGCGATCTATTATCAGCTTTTGCCTGTTTTTCCAAGATTTCCCAGACCTCATCTTTAAGTTCGATGATTTTTTTCTTTTTTCCCATTGTATATATATATTTTATATATCAAATATATAAAAATTATATTAAAATGCGCTATTCCTCCCCTCCTTTGGAGATTCAGGGGGAGGCTAATTTTTGTGAAACAATATACCCACCCGTCCAAGCATTCTGAAAATTAAAACCTCCCGTAATAGCATCAATATTTAGAACTTCGCCGGCAAAATAAAGCCCGTCAACCTTTCTGCTTTCAAAGGTTTTGAAGTTCACTTCCTTTAAATCCACGCCGCCAGCGGTTACAAATTCTTCTTTAAACGTGCTTTTTCCCGTAACCTCAAAAATACCCGCCGTGAGTTGGTTTGCCAAATTCTGAAGGTTTTCGCGCGTAGCATCGGACCAAGTAAGGGATTCGGCAATTCCGGAGGCTTTTACCAGACTTTGCCAAAGCCTTTTTGGCAATTCAAACTGTGCATATTTAAAAATGGTTTGTTTTCCTTGGATGTTTTTCATTTCCTTTAAAGAATCCAGAGCATCCTCTTCGGAATATGTGTTCAACCAATTTACCTCTATTTTGAAATGATATTTCAAAGGCTCTAATATGCGTGCGCCCCAAGCCGAAAGTTTTAAAATGGCGGGGCCGCTCATTCCCCAGTGTGTAATAAGCAACGGGCCATTACTCTGTAAAATGGTTTTTCCCATCGCGTCCAAAATTTTAACAGAAGCATCAGTACTCAAACCCGGTAAATCGATAATTCGTGAATCCTTTATATTAAAAGTGAAAAGTGAAGGAACGGCCGGAACAATATTATGGCCCAAACCTTCCAGCAAATTCCAAATTTTCGGGTTGCTGCCCGTGGCAACCACAATTTTTGCTGCCGAAAAAGTATCGAAGGTTGTATTTATTATGAAATGTTCCCTACTTTTTTGAATTTCTTTTACGGATTGATTGCGAAGAATTTCAACATTCAATCTTTTTGCTTCCAAAAGAAAACAATCAATGATTGTTTGCGAAGAATCCGTTACTGGAAACATTCTGCCATCTTCCTCTATTTTTAGTTCCACGCCCCTTTTTTGAAACCACTCAATGGTATCGCCCGTCATAAAAGTATGGAAAGGGCCCAAAAGTTCCTTTTCGCCCCGTGGATAGTTCTGTGTCAATTCCTTTGGAAGAAACTCGGCATGGGTAACGTTGCAACGCCCACCACCGGAAACCTTCACTTTTGTTAGCACTTCCTTTCCGCGCTCTAGAATGATTATTTTAAGTTTTGGATTTTTTTCCGCAGCATTTATTGCCGTAAAAAATCCCGCAGCACCGCCGCCGATTACTATGGCATCGGCCCGTTTCAAGCCAGCACTTTTACTTCAGCAAAGCTTTCGCAGAGAGCGATTGTTTCTTTTACGTCATCCAAGGTAGTTCGCGGATTTATCAAACACATTCTTAAAACCACTTGCCCGTTAAGCACCGTGGTTACAAGCAAGGCCTGTTTTGAATCTACTACATTATGTGAAATGCGTTGGTTCAACGCATCCAGTTTTCTTTCTGAAAGTTTGTTGCCAATCGGGTTATATCTAAAGTTGATAACCGCCAAAGTTGCGGGGGAAATAACTTCCCAATTGGAGCTTTTTCGAAGAAAACTTTCTGTGGCTTCGGCCAATTTTACGTTATAGGTAATTGCTTTGCGGAATTGGGTCATCCCAAAGGTTTTAATAGACATGTAAAACTTCAACGCTCGAAAACGGCGAGTAAGTTCAATACCGTGGTCGTAAAAATTTATTTCGGATGTATTGCCTTCAATATCACGCAAATATTCGGGCTTTTCGGTAAAAGTTCCTTTCAGCCACTTGTGATTTTTAATTAGCAAACAACCTATTTCATAAGGTTGAAAAAACCATTTGTGCGGGTCGACTGTTAATGAATCTGCTTTTTCGATTCCCTTTAAAAGCTGTTTTCCATTGTCGGCAAGAATCGCAAATCCGCCGTAAGCGCCATCAATGTGAAACCATACATCTTCCTTTTTACAGATTTTCGCAATGTCTGAAAGCGGATCGACAGTTCCGGTATTTGTGGTCCCTGCCGTGGCAATCAGACAGAAAGGCTGCAGACCTTCCAATCGGTCCTTTGCGATTGCGTTTTTCAGTTTATTCAACGAAAACTTAAATTCGCTATCGGTTGGAATTATGCGAATCTGTTCCTTTCTGAACCCCAAAACGCGAATTGCCTTAATATTTGAAGAGTGCGCCTGATCTGAAAGATAGATTACGGCCTTGCTGAAATCATCACCACACTTTACGGAACGCGCGGTAACCAATGCGGTTAAATTGGCCATGGAGCCACCGCTGGTAAAAATCCCTCCGCCCTTTTTCTGTGGAAAGCCGAACATTTTCAGCAACCAGTTCATCGCTACGATTTCCATTTCGGCAGCTGCGGGAGAGGCAGCCCAACCGCCGGAAAATATATTGAACCCCGAAGCCAAGCTATCGGCCATCGCACTAATGTAGTTGCTTGGGCCTGGTACAAAGGAATATGATTTTGGGTGCGAAACGATGTTGCTCTTGGTCATTACTTCGTTCAAAACAAAATTTAAAACCTTCCTTGGGTCGCTGGGCTTTTCAGGCGCATCTTCAAGGAACAAGGCTTCCATTTCCTCACGGGAACCAGACACAACGGGCAATTTTTCGTTCTGCGTCGCAAAGTGTTCCACAATGGCATCAACCACTTCGTAACCGTAGGTTTTCATTTCGTCTTTGCTCAATTCAAGCGTAGCTTTATTCTGAATATTCACTTCTGTATTTTTATTTTTTTTGAAAGTGCAAAATTACGGTTTTAAGAAAGGAATTCAGGCAATTAAACCAATAAAAAAATGCCTTGACAAAAAGCCAAAGCATTTTAAAATTTTGGGGGTTCAATGATTATTCTACAATCATTTTCTTTGTTACGGTTTGCGCATCATTGCTGAAATTCACAAAGTACAAACCTGAAGGAAGGTTTATTGAAACTGTTTGATGTCCTTCGGAAATGGTTTCCGAAGCAATAAAATTACCCTGAACTCCGTAGATTTCAACTTTTTCAAAAGAAAAAATATTATTAAAATTAAATTCGTTTGTTACTGGATTTGGATAAAAACTGAAGTTCTCGATTTCAGTATCTGCAACGCTCAGAATGCCGCACAAAAATGGTTCGAAAGTTACTTCGCCCAACGTTGGGTCATCCACACTATGAAAAATTACATCTTCCACTTGCTCCGGGGTGCTTTGCTGACCTTCAATCCAGCAGTTGTGCTTTGCTGAAACAGGATTTTCTGTGTTGTTGTACAGCGCATAAACTTCGCCACTGTTAACGTTTTCCGCAAATACATTATTTCCTGGGTTGTTTGCATCGTCACCAAGATTTATTGTAGCTTCGCCCTGTAATGTAATTCCCCAAAGATTTCTGCGTATTTCATTCCCGGAAACAATAACATCTGGCCCAACGGCAGAGCTGTTTAGGTTAATCCCGCTTCCGCCAAGGTTGGGGTCGCCTTGAATATTGTTGTCTTCAATGATATTGTTTGTTATTTCTGCGGAGTCATTTGTTCCAAGAATAGTAATTCCATATCGGTTTCCGCGAATGATGTTATCATCAATAAGCACATTGACGTTTCCACCCACAAAATTTGCAATGGCAATTCCGCCGGCTTGATCTATGGTTGGATCGCCAATGATTGTATTTTGAACAATCTGTAATTGTTCATTCGCCATGGTTGTTCCCAAATTTATTTGAGGACGATTGCTGTTAGCTTGGTTGTTTCCTTCAATCATGTTATTAAAAATATAAGCAGAAACAGCTGAATTTGCAGCTGAACCAATAGCAGGATTTTCGTTGAAAGAAATGATATTGTTGGTAATCTGGGGCATGCCGCGCGAAAGTTGAATAACTGCACTCGTGGTAGCTCCCGAAACATTGTTTGTTAGCGTACAATTATCTATGGAAAAAGTTTCAGTCAAAACACGTAGCCCGCCGCCGTGTTCAATGGTTGCATTATTGATGTCTATTTCTGAAAACTCTTCAAAACGAAATCCGTCATAGGGATTGTTTTCATCCAAGGCCGTAATGGTTACTGCGTTTGAATTTACCGTAAATGCCCCAAAAACGGTTATTAGTTTTGCTTCATCAATTAAAAGCGTCAAATCTGAATCTATAATAACCGCATCGTTTTCAGCAATTGTCAGATTTCCCAAAAGGGTGTATTCACTTCCAGAAATTGTGATTGTTGTGGGACTTGCCGCCGCAATGTCATCCAATGTCCAGGTTACGCCGGTATTTGGCGTGGTGTAATCCTGCGCAATAGCAAATGTGAAGGTTGAAATGATAAATAAAGTACTGAGGATAATTTTTTTCATGTATTTGTTTTTTTGAAGCCGTAAAAGTAGGAATATGTGTTTAAGCAAAAAAGATATTTGTGTGCTTTAGCATTTTAAAAAACTTAAACTTGAAGGATGGTATTATACATTTTAATAATCTTCTTTACAGTAAGCCCTTTTTTGTCTGCAACTGGAAATCCGCATTGGTTTTTTAGAATTGCAGATTTTTTGAGGCTCCAATCACTATTTATCCAACTTATTTATTGGCCCTGTTTTTCTATTTTGAAGAAGAATATACCGCTTTGGCTTGGGTATTACTTGCATCTTTGGGCGCTACCATGCTTTATCAACTTTATAAAGTATTCCCTTATAGTTCCCTTTTCCCCCGAAGAAGATCACAAGTCGCCAGTAATGGCAAGACCAATAATTTTTAAAATCCCTTTTCTCTGACGTCTTGGCGATGCAATTTTACTGATTAAAAATTCTGTAGAACTTAGTTTTGCTGTTGATTGGTCAATACTGTAAAAAAAGAAACAAATATTATCCAATTCATAATATTTTTTAGGTTAAGAATATATTGATTTTTCTATGTTTTATTAAAAAACACCTATTTAATTAAAAATTTTCCAACATATACGTTTAAGGCATTTATATAAAAAGTGCTTTTTGGGGCAGTACTTTACCTTTTTTGAGCAATAAATTGATTTTGCAAGATATAAATTTGCAAAAAAAAGAACCGTAAAATAATGATTATCACCAGAAGAATAGGCCTGAAAAAAATGGTGTATTAATGTAATTTAAAATGAACAAGAAGATACAGAATATAGGTTTAACCCTTAGCGGTGGCGGTGCGCGCGGCTTTGCCCATGTAGGCGTCTTAAAGGCTTTGGAAGAGCATCAAATACAACCAACAATAATTTCAGGAACAAGTATGGGAGCCATAATTGGTGCATTGATTGCAAACGGATATTCATCAAAGGATATCGAAAAAATGGCTCTAAACAAATCCAATTTAAAGGTTTTTAATGTTAAAGGTTTAAAATTTGGGCTTTCTACCCACAATTATGTAAAAGACACATTAGTAAAACTGTTGCCCAAAACCTTTGAAGAGCTCAAATTGCCTTTTTATGTTTCTACTACCAATTTAACGACGACAAAGCACGAAGTGTTTTCATCTGGAAATTTAATAGAAGCCATTTTAGCCTCTATTTCCATACCTTTGATTTTCAAACCTATAAAAATAAACGATCATTATTATGTTGATGGCGGTTTGGTAAAAAACCTTCCTGCTTCTTCTATAAGGGATAAATGTGATGTTTTAATCGGCTCTCATGTTAACCATATCCCTGAACATCTTAACCTAACAAAAACCTATCAATTGATAGATAGATCAATAAGGATAGCTATTTATAATACGGTTAAAGATGAAGAAGCCTTGTGCGATATACTTATAGATCCAGAAGATTGTGGTCATTTTGATGTACTTAATTTTAAGGTTTTTGACGAGATTGTTAAGACAGGTTATGTGGCTACTTCCAAAAAATTAATAGAATATACTAATTAACACTAGCACTAATATGGCCCTGAAAATAAATTTTAATAAAGACAGCAGGCTGCGTTTTATTCAAATTTTGCTGGCAGTAGTACTTTTGCTGTTTACCATACTCGTAAAAGACTATATTGTATCGCTCGTATTGGCGATTATTTTCGCTGGCTTGTCAAGTCCGGTTTATAATTGGTTTTTAAAACGGTTTAAAGGACGAAAAAAAATATCATCCATAACAACATTGATATTTTTCTTATTAGTTATTGTTATTCCTTCGGTTCTTTTGTTGTTTGAAATTGTGGACCAGGCATCAATGGTTTCCAAACAGATATTGCCTTTTTTGGAAAAACAGTTGCAAAACCAAAACATTGGCACTCACAAATTGCCCGATTGGATTCCTTTTAGGAAGCAACTTACACCTTATACCGAAGATATTTTTTCTAAAATATCTGAACTAATAGGAAGCTTAAGTCAAATGATAGTAGATGGTTTAGGTAGCTTAACAAAAAGTACCTTCGCATTTTTTCTCAATGCCTTTGTAATGCTTTACGGCATGTATTATTTCCTGGTAAATGGCAGTAGTCTTTTAAAAAAAACCCAATACTATTTACCATTGACCAAAACAGAGTTTAAGGAACTTACCTCAACAGTAATTTCCATATCAAAAGCTACTATAAAAGGGGCATTTTTAATAGGAATCCTTCAAGGTATTCTGGTAGGTATTGGGTTTTCTGTGGCAGGCATTCCCGGAGCCGTATTTTGGGGCTCGATAGCTGCAATTTTATCCGTTATTCCCAGTGTAGGCACTTCTATTGTATATGTTCCTGCTGGCTTATATTTACTATTTAATGGAGAAATAGCTTATGGTATTGGTTTACTTATCTGGGGGTTTGGTGTAGTAAGTTCGGTAGATAATTTTTTACGCCCAATGTTAGTGGGCAAGGATACCCAAATGCCAGATGTTATTATTTTGGTTACTACCTTGGGAGGTATTGGTATGTTTGGCATTTCCGGCATTGTGATTGGTCCGCTCATTGCTGGATTATTGATGTCCATTTTAAAGATTTACAGAAAGTTTCTTTCTAAAACATAAACGGTTTAAAGTTGTATAATAGTCCCTCCGTTTATTATGTTAAAGTAAATAACTGAGCTTTTAAGGGTAGGGATTGAACCGCTATGAGTATATTTTTATACAAGTCCACTGTAACTTTGTAAAGAATTCAAAAACATACTACGATGAAACTCTCTATATTAGACCTGTCCATAGTTCCTAAAAACGGAAACAGACATCAGGCTTTGATGAATACTTTAGATTTGGCGCAACAAGCCGAAACATTAGGTTATACCAGATTTTGGATAGCCGAACACCACACAGTTGGCACAGGGGCTGGTCGTGTACCAGAAGCAATGATCCCATACATTGCCGTTTAGGCCAAAAGTATAAAAGTTGGTTCGGGAACGGTATTGCTTAACCATTATAGTCCGTTTAAAGTGGCAGATTCTAAAGTAATAAACAAAGTTTGGATGATTCCAAACGGAAGATTAGAAACATATATCCCTTTTGGGCAAAAAAGGGTTTTATTGGTTTAAAGCGGAATTTTTATCAACTGCTAAGCTTTATTTCGGAATTACAGCCATCTCTTTTTTTGTTATGATACAGCTCTCTGCCAGCAATGGTTTTAAAAATCCCATCGATCATCCCATACTTTTTCACAACAAATAGTATATCAAGATGTTATATTTCTTATATTTGAGATAACCACCAGCCAAAATGTATGTATAATTTCAAGTACAAGATGTCCAGTCCTGCCCAGTGGCATAACGACATGGAGAAACAGATTCCCATTACCATCAAGGACAGTACTTTTCTTTTAAAGAGTAATTTTGGCAAAGGTGGAGGAACATACCAAATGCTACAACCAGGTTTGTGGATAGAGCAAATAAACTTTAAGTTAAAAGAATTTTTAAGTGTTGAAGTTATACCCAAACCTAGCAATGATTTTTTTCAGATTACTTTTTGGACAAGCGCATCTCAAATTGTACAAAAACTTAACGAAGAACAATACCATCTCAACATAGAAAATGTTAGCGTAGTGCTTATTTCTTCTATGATCAATACCATTTATGAGTTTCCCGGAGAGAACAAGGGTATAAATTTGTTTATGATTTGGATTTCAAAGGATTGGATGTCGCAAAATACTTTTGGACCCAAAGCACTAGAACTAAGGAAAATATTAGAGAAGGATGAACCAATCTATTTTTCTGAAAATATGGATTATAAGTTCAAAAACCTCTTAAAAGAGTTGGATTTTGAAAATGCGAACAAGCTCAACTTACTGACCAATACATTACAATTGTTAAGCCATTTTTTCTCAAATCTTGAAAAACAAAATGTTAACAATATTGCCACATTAAACATCCATCATTCGGATATAAAACAATTAATGTACGTAAGAAATCACATACAGGCCCATCCGTTACAGGATATTTCAATAGAAGCTTTATCCAATATGGCAAATATGAGCCTGTCAAAATTTAAGCGCCTCTTTAAAAAGTTATTTGGCACTACGCCCTATCGCTATTGTTTAAAAAACAAAATGGAAATAGCAAAAGAAACTCTTCAACAAAAAGAATATACGGTCTCCCAAACAGGGTTTATGGTTGGTTACTCAAACTTAAGCCAATTTTCCAAAGCGTTTAAAAACCACTTTGGGTACTTGCCCAGTGAGATACGGGCTTAATTTAAGCTATTGTCCAATTTAACTTTTTATCCATTCATATTCAATTTAAGTATTAATTCCCCTATACTTAAAGACTGAACTTTTAAGAGTATTGATTCAACTTTTATGGGTATAGCCCACCCTCTATACTTCATAATTTTGTATTACAAAAAATAACGCAATAGGCAACAATAAAAAAATTGGGAGTTATGGGAAAAATAAAAGAATTTTTTAGGGTAGAACCTCATTTGGAAAATGAAAAAGACCAGTTGTACAGCCCTTCAAAATTGGCCATGAAAACAGCTGTACAGCCTAAAACCAACTATGAAGAAGTTGTTTACAACGATTCTTACAAAGGAAATGATAAAAAAGTCCTAATACTGGGAACCGAAGTAGGTGCTTTGGAAATGAAGAACGGAAAAAAATTTTTAACAGGAAACCAACCTGTAGAGTTGTTTGTGCCGATGCTACATTGGCAAAAAGCAGGTTTCGATTTTGATTTTGCAAGCATTAATGGCAAAGAAATAAAAATAGAAAAATGGGCATTGCCAACAGAAGATGTTGCAGTTATGAGAATCTATAGGGAATATATGAACATGCTAGAGCATCCACTTAAAATAACCGATGTGCTAAAAGATAGCGACAAAGACTCAAAATACATTGCTGTTTATATTCCCGGTGGCCATGGAGCAATTGGCGACATACCATACAGTAAGGACATTAAAAAAGTACTGCTATGGGTAATTAAAGAAGACAAACTGTTGGTATCGATTTGCCATGGACCCTCTGCTTTGTTAGCTCTTAATTTAGGTGAGAACAAAAAGAATTTTCCTTTCAACGGATACCATATTGCAGCTTTTCCAGACAGTAATGACAAGCTCTTGCCGAGCATTGGATACTTGCCAGGACAATTGCCTTATTTTTATGGAAGTAAATTGATCGATTTGGGGGTGACCTTTGCCAACAAACTAGGAAACGGAAAAGTACACCAAGACCGTAAATTGATAACTGGAGATGGCCCAATGGCAGCCAATGAGCTCGGAATACTTTCAGCAAAGCTATTTCTTCAGGAACTATATGATGAGGCAAAAGAATCATTACAGATTAATTCCTGAATAACTTTAAGCTCAATGAAAAACTGGCATTTTTCATGTCAGTTTTTTATATTGAAGTCATCTTGACTTTTTTGATTGAAGCGAAAATGAGCAGTTTTGAGTTTGATTGAAGGCTTTTTTGAGTTTCATAGCAGCGTTACGAAAGGATAAAAAGACGAAAAGCAGGCTCAAAAGAGCCATTTTTTAGCCAATTGAAAAAAGTCAAGATGACTTCATTTAATACGATTTAAACATTACAAAACACTACAGACTTTTCATTGCTACAATATCCAATTAGTTATGGGTACTGTGGCGTATCATTTATAGAAGATTGGGAGCCGGATAGATTCTTTTTATTTTTCTGTAATGACTTTAACGACCGTTGGTTATGGACACCTCTTCCCTACATCTGATATTTCAAAAATCTTCACAGCTAGCTGCGTAATCACAGGCATTGGGTCGATATATAGCTTTATCAATATTTTTTTTTACGAGTACCGAGTAGAAAAGATAAAAAAACAGAAAAAAAGCACAAAAAAAGGGAAGGCTAAACCTTTGGCTATTTCTTTAATGTTTTTCTTATCCCATAAATCATTCCGTTCTTTTCGAGTTCCTTTTTAACTATAACAAATTGAACTTTTAAGAGTGTACTTTGGTCTTTTTGAGCTAATTAATTGATAATGCTACTGGTAACTTTGTAGTGTTAATTAAAAACAATAATAGAATTTATAACATAAAATTAAAGAACCATGGAAACACAATTTCAAGACATCGACACCCAAATCAACAAAACCCTTAAAAACTGGTGGTTGCCTTTATTAACTGGTATTTTATTACTTGTAACAGGCTTATGGACACTCGCATCACCTGCCGAATCGTTCTTGGCACTGGCCATTTTTTTCAGCATTACCTTTTTAACTTCGGGAATTTTGGAAATCTATTTTTCCATTTCCAACCGTCACAACATTAAAAACTGGGGCTGGAACTTGTCCTTCGGGATCGTGACCGCTGTGGTTGGGATACTCTTGCTAATCAACCCCGCAATTTCTATGGTGACCCTCCCATTTTATGTAGGCTTTATTATCATGTTCCGTTCCATTATGGCCATAGGCTGGGCCACAGACCTTAAAAGCTACCCTGGGGTAAGTTCAGGCAACATCATGATTATGGGCATTTTGGGGCTTATCTTTTCCTTCATCCTTTTATGGAACCCCTTGTTTGCTGGATTGACCATTGTAATCTGGACCGGATTGGGTCTTTTGTTTGTTGGCGGCGCAAGCACCTACTTGGCTTTTAAGCTACGAAAACTATATAAAGAAGTAAAAGGAAACAGCTAAAGCCCATTATTTAAAAACACACTTGGGGTCGCTTAAAAAGTTGAGTCCTATGCCACATTGAGATGTTTGAAACACCCAATACACCTATAAACCTTATTGGTTTCAAACATCTCAATTTGACAAACGGAAAACAAACGACTTTTTAAACGGCCTCAATCTGTGCCAAAAACAGCCCATAATTGTAGTTTGACTGTTTCAAAAATAGTATATTTCAAAATCAATTCAATTTAAAAAAAATGATGACAACCCTTGCCGTTCTGTTTTATATTGCAGTAACCGCTGCTGTTGCCGTTATCATCATAAACACATCGTCCACGCCCAAGGCTCTGGCCTACTTAATGCTTGTTTTTTTATTTCCGGTGGTGGGCATTATCGTATATTTTTCAATAGGAAGAAATTATAGGGCAAACAAACTGTACAACAAAAAATTGAATATTGACAGACACGCCTTTCCTGAGTTGGAAAAGGAACTGGAGGACTATTCCAAAAAAACCGTTTCCGAAGTAAAACCGCTTTTAAAAAACTTTGTAAATCTTGCAAAGCTTGGCACTATAGACAATACCCTTACTGCAAACAACCACTTGGAACTCTTGGTAAACGGCGAAGAAAAGTTTCCAGATTTGTACAAAACACTGAAAGAAGCCAAAAAATTCATCCATATTGAATATTATATTTTTGAAGACGATACTATAGGCAGTACGGTGGGCGACATTTTAAAGCAAAAGGCCCAAGAAGGAGTAAAGGTGCGTTTTATTTATGACGCCTTGGGCAGCAAATCCATCAGGAAATCCTTTGTGGACGATTTAAGAGCCGCCGGAGTAGAAGCCTTTCCGTTTTACAAGATTAAATTTTTAACCTATGCCAATAGGGTCAACTACCGCAACCACCGAAAGATTGTTGTAATTGACGGAACGGTAGGCTACGTTGGCGGTATCAATATTTCCGGCAGATATATTAACCCCAACCCCTATAACCTATATTGGCGAGACACCCATTTAAAGATAAGCGGTTCGGCAGTTTTAATGTTGCAGCGAGTTTTTATTGCCGATTGGAATTTTTGCGCAAAACAGAATCTGGGTGTTACCGAAGTGCTGTTTCCGGTCCAGCAGGTTCTGGAAAACAAGAACCGCCAATTAACCCAAATTGTATTCAGTGGACCAGACTCCGATTACCCGGATATTATGTACGCCATGATCCAGGCCATATTGCTTTCAAAAAAGGAAATACTTATCACAACACCCTATTTTGTTCCTGATGCGTCATTTATAAACGCCCTGAAAATTGCCAGTTTAAGTGAGGTGGACGTAAAAATCATAATACCCGGAGTATCTGACAATGTCTTTGTTAACGCCACCTCAAACTCCTATTACCAAGAGCTTCTGGAAGCGGGCGTAGAAGTTTACCAATACCAAAAAGGCTTTGTACATGCAAAGACCTTGGTATGTGATGGCTTTGTGTCAACTGTTGGAACTACCAATCTGGACCAGCGCAGTTTCGATCTGAATTTTGAAGTGAATGCTTTTGTATATGACGAAACGTTTTCGAAAGAGCTTCGCAACGAGTTTTACAATGATTTACGGGAATGCACCCCACTGGAACTTGAGTCGTGGAAAAAAAGACCATTCTATATTCGGTTTTTTGAACGCACGGTAAGGCTTCTGTCTCCCTTAATGTAATTGTGCTATTTAGACCAACAAAGCCAAAGTCTGCAATTAATTAAATTGTCGCGAACCTTCATCTATTGATCGTCCAAACCCTCTTTAATCCTTGGTGCAATTTCCAAACCATATTTATAGCCCAGTCTATAAATTTCCATAATCCTGCTCAAGGTAAACGTGCCGTAATTTTCCAGTTCGTGAGGATTTATAACCCACGTGCAATCATTCAGTTTGTTCAACGATTCGTAACGGTTCGAGATGCGATAGGCCCTATCGGCCACATCAATGGCCGATTTTAGGTTGCTTTTGTCTATTTTTCGTAACGGGCTTACATAAACACCCAAGGTCTTTTCAGATTTTGAAACCACCCCGGAGGTTGGAAAATTGTTGATAATGCCTCCATCGGCATACAAAGAACCATCTATGGCAATGGGGGCAAACACAAACGGAAAAGCACAAGAAGCCAAGAGGGGTTTTAATAGGGGCCCGGACCTGAACATTTTCAAAGTACCCTTAATAATATCGGTCGTGGCTATTTCCAGTTCAATATCTAATGATTCAAAGGTTTTGCCTTCAAAATAATGGCAAAAAACACTCAGGAATTTTTCTGCATCCAGCATCCCGGGCTGTGCCCAGGTAAAGGCGCCAAACTTAAAAAAACTGTTTTCGGTCATTAGTTTCATAACTTCCTTTGCTGAATAGCCACAGGCATAAAATGCACCGGCAAGTGCGCCGGCACTAGTCCCAGCTACAATGGTAGGCTTAATGTTGTACTCCTCTAACGCTTGTAATACACCTATGTGGGCCGCACCTTTAACACCGCCACCAGAAAGAACCATAGCCAGTTTGTGCTTCTTTGGATTTTCCATAGCTAAAAA
>JAGQYY010000026.1:27346-29569 GCA_020435825.1 Aequorivita sp. | reverse complement strand
GGTTCGGTGGGTGAGTTGTCATCGTCCTTGTTGCAGCAGGAGATTGTCGTTGCCAGAAAAATGAGCAGGAGGTATTTTGGGAGGTCTATGATTTTAAAAAAGTTGGTTTTCATGCTGTAGGGGTTTAGGGATTAACTATTGGTATTAAATGTAGGAAAGAAAATTTATTTGAAAGTATGATTTAAATCATATTATGGGCTAGAGCCACAAAAGTAGTGTTCACGGTTTGGGCCGTTGTGTAGCAATTACGGCCCGAGCTGTAAGAAACAACAACCTATATTTTAGCCAGCCAAACGTAATAGAACTCATGCGGTTTGTAAAAGCCTATGTAAACTCGCTCGGCCAGCCCGCCAAGCCATATTATGAAGCATTGGTGAATTTAAAATTCAGAATGATAAAATCATAAACCTTAAAAGGCTTCCCAACTCCCCAATTAATTTTTCGCAAAACCTCATCTAAAACTCCCATTTCCTTTCCAACGTTCCACATTCCTTTTTCCACAATTCACATTCGCTTCCCCAAAATTCACATTTTCATTCCCGCCATTCACATTTATTTCCCACAACCCACAACAAAAACAAAAACGTCTCACAAATTAAACCTATTCAAAATTCCAACGTCATAGTACTGTTAAACATTAAAAACAAAAGCAATGAAAAAAGTACTGATAATCTTTATGGCCCTGGCCACTTTCGCAGTAAATGCGCAGAATAAGAATTCTGAAAGAAAAGAAAACCGCAAAGAGATGAAAGCGAATCTCACCCCAGAACAAAGAGCCGATCTAAAAACCAAAAAAATGACCCTGGCTTTAGACCTTACCGCTTCACAACAACAAAAAGTGAAACAACTTATTTTAAAAGCGGAAAACGAAAAACCGGAACGCCCCGAAAACTGGAAAGAAATGACCGATACCCAGAAATACGAGGCCAAAAGCGCAATGATGGACCGCCGTATCGCCATGAAAAAGGACTTGAAAGAAATTCTTACCGAAGAACAAATGACAAAATGGGAGCTTCAACAAGGCCATAAACGAGACAGATCAAAGGCTAAAAGAAATATGGAAAGAAAGTCGCAACAATAAAATTTTCTTAAAATTGATACTTTTGGTCTGGTTATTGTTTTAGTTATATGCAAAATAGTTACATTAGTAACCTTAAAATTAAAATCTAATAAAAATGAAAAACCTACTAACAATATTTGCATTTGCAGCAACCATGTTTATGGGCATCCAAACAAGCGCTGCACAAGAGTTGTCGCAAGATAAGAGCAGACCAGAGGTAATTGCAAAAAACGAAACTGCAAAACTTACTGAAACATTGGGTCTAAACGGTGACCAAGGTCGTGCGGTATTTAGGGCACTTGTAGCAAAAGAAGTTGGCTATCAAAAAAACGCAGATAACACTGCAGAAAAGAAAAAGCTGGACGATCAGTTAAAAGAAGCAATGAAAAAAACCTTGACTGCAGACCAATACGCCCAATGGCTAAAAACGAATAATTAGTGATTAATTATATTTAATATCAAGCCCCTTTCTAAATATAGGAAGGGGCTTTTTTTATAATTTAAAAAACCAACTGTGTTCTCTGTACTTCTCAGGTTTCTTGCTTTATTTTAAAGTCTTCGCAACTTTCCCACAAGCCGCAATGGTTGCATCCAAATCTTCATAGCTAAGAGCGTCACAAATAAACCAAGTTTCAAAAGCACTGGGGGCAATATAGATTCCTTCCTTCAACAATCCGTGGAAGAATATTTTGAAATTTTCGTTGTTCGCTTCCGCAGCAGAAGCGAAGTCAGTCACAGGTTTTTCAGAAAAATGTACCGAAATCATTGACCCGATCCTGTTAATTGTAAACTTCACATTTGCTGAGGTAAGCACTTCATTCAAACCTTTATGGAGGTATTCCGTCTTTTTATTTATCGAATTGAAAACTTCTTTGTTTTTATTTAGCTCCTTCAACATTGCCAAGCCAGCGGCCATCGCCAATGGATTTCCACTTAAAGTCCCAGCTTGATAAACAGGGCCAATAGGCGCCAAATAATCCATTATTTCCGCTCTTGCAGCAAAAGCACCAACTGGAAGTCCACCGCCAATCACTTTTCCAAAAGTTACAATATCGGCATTTACACCAAACAATTCCTGTGCGCCACCGGCGGCAAGACGGAAACCGGTCATTACTTCGTCAAAAATTAAAAGGATATTGTTTTCGTCACAAAGTTTCCGCAAG
>JAGQYY010000026.1:8785-27246 GCA_020435825.1 Aequorivita sp. | reverse complement strand
AAAACCTTTGGCAGGAGGGATGCAGCCCATATTTCCTGCGACCGGTTCGAGAATGATGCAGGCTACTTCATTTTTATTAGCGGCAATTACTGCTTCCACATTTTTTAAGTCGTTATAGGTTGCCAAGAGTGTGTCTTTTGCGGTTCCTTCAGTAACGCCCGGACTGTTTGGGGTTCCGAAAGTAACGGCACCGCTTCCGGCTTGAATTAAGAAAGAATCGCTATGGCCGTGATAACAACCGGCAAATTTTATGATTTTATCCTTCCCTGTAAAACCTCGTGCAAGGCGCACAGCACTCATACAAGCCTCAGTCCCACTATTAACAAAACGGATCTTATCAATATTGGGAACCATAGCAACTGCGAGGGCAGCGATTTCAGTTTCAATTTCCGTGGGCATCCCGAAGGAGGTTCCTTTTTGTGCTTTTTCAACAACGGCATTTACAACAGGCTCATAAGCGTGGCCAAGAATCATTGGTCCCCAAGAATTTATATAGTCGATGAGTTGATTGCCATCAACATCATATAGATAAGCTCCTTTTGCTTTTTCAACGAAAATAGGATCGCCTCCAACGGCTTTAAAGGCACGAACAGGTGAGTTTACACCGCCGGGAATAACTTTTTGTGCCGCTGCGAAAAGGGAACTGCTTCTTTGATATTTCATATTATTTTTTAAGAAATTGGTATTAATAATTGAAGAAAAAATTACTGAAAACTGCGATTGTGATTGAAAATTTTTTACTGGTTTTTCAACGGATGCAGATATAAAACCTGACCTATGGAAATATCATTGCTTCGCAAACCATTATAGCTTTTTAGCGTTTCCACTGTTAGATTAAAACGTCTTGAAATACTGTAAAGCGTATCACCGGCCTGTACGGAATAGGTGCCAATTTTAGAATCATCCGGACTTGTGGTGCTCACTTTTTTGCCTAGCACTTCTTCGTCATACGCATCAAGATTGTATCTTTCAATTATGCCGATTAGCTTGTCTGGGTATTTGGGATCAGTGGCATAACCTGCTTTCCGTAACCCTTTTGCCCACCCTTTATAATCGTCCTTTCTCAGTTTGAACAAATTTTGATAACGACTGCGTTGCGTTAAAAAGAGGGAGTGGTCTCTATAGGAATATTTGGGGTCGTTGTATTTTCTGAAACATTCACCCCTTTCGTCATCATCGTGATAAACCCGATCTCCTTTCCACCCGGTATGGCATTTTATACCGAAATGGTTGTTGGCTTTCATAGTGAGTTCGCCCGCTCCGGCGCCACTTTCAAGTATTCCTTGGGCAAGGGTAATACTAGCGGGAATTCCGTACTGAAGCATTTCTTCCTTGGCAATTTGGGCATATTCATTAATATAATTTGCAACGCGTTCGCTATAGGGAATATTTGCGGGCACTACTACAACCTTTGGCTCTTCTGCCTTTGAGCCTTTTTCCCTTATGGGCTGCTTAACCTTGACAACCCTTTCGGTATTATGCTTTTTCCGGTGTTTGGCAGCGGTTTTTTTTGATTTGCAACTACTAAAACAAACAATACATATAAGAAGGAGGGTAACTGTTCTGCCAATCATTTTATTCAATTATAGGAAGTTTTTTCTTTTTCAATCTCTGGTTCATCCCGGCAATGCCTTGCAGGCCTCCGGTATGGACAGCAAAAATACGGCTATTTTCTTTGAAATACCCCTTTTGTAGTAGATCCATTATGCCAAACATCATTTTTCCGGTATAGACTGGATCCAATGGAATGTTGGTCTTATTCTTGAATCCATTCATGAAACGTATTAAATCTGTATCTATTTTGCCATAGCCCCCAAAACAGTAGGCATCTGTGATAGAGAAATTGGTTTTTGATGTATATTTCTCGATTTCTTCCGATTGAAAAGTTCCCTTTAAGGCCGAAAATCCAACAATGTGTTGCTTCTCCTCAGAAGCTTTTACAAGGCCGGCCATAGTACCGCCAGTACCCACAGGAACACAGATATAATCAGCATTTTCTGAAATATCCTTTAAAATTTCCTCACATCCCTGGACCGCCAAGGCATTTGTGCCCCCCTCGGGAAGTATGTAAAAATCACCAAACTGTTTCTTTAAGTCGCCAATAAATTCAGTTTCCGTTTTCTGTCTATAAGCTTCACGGGAAACGAAATATAGCTTCATTCCACAATCGTGGGCAAAGGAAAGTGTAGGGTTCTCAACTATTTTACTTTTAAGTTCCTCGCCCCTAATAATCCCAATGGTGTTAAAGTTCAGTTCTTTGCCAGCGGCTGCCACTGCCGCAATATGGTTTGAAAAGGCCCCACCGAAAGTTAACAAAGTAGTGTGATTTTGCTCTTGGGCGGCTTTTAGGTTGTATTTCAGTTTTCTGAATTTATTGCCAGAAACAAAGGGATGTAACAAATCCTCCCGAACAACATTCAGATAAAACGCATCCAATCCAAACGGTGCGAGTGAAATATTGTTGATTGACTGACTAGTATAATTAAAAAAATGCGCCATTATGCCAAAGATAATAAGAGTAATGCCATAAAATTGATAAATAAAACTACAGAGTGTACAATATAAAAACTCAAACCATTGTCGGAAAAACCTTAAATAAACGTAAGAAATGTAGGAAACAACTGATAAATAACTCTTTGTAATAAAAAAACCAAACATTTTATCTAAAAAATTTGCACTTTATCGAAACTTTATCATATAATTGTACCAATATTTTCAACAACCCCAAATTATGAAAATAAAACTACCTACACTGTGGTCTGCATTTGCGACCGCTATTTTCTTGGCCAATAGTGTTTCCTACGCGCAAGTAGGGATCAATACAACTGCTCCCAATGGAATTTTAGACGTAAACAGTACAAGTTATGGTGTTGTACTGCCCCGCTTGGCTTTAACGGCTACCAATGTTATGGCTCCTGCCACGAATCCGCAAACTGGCACCATTCCAAATGGCACTACAGTATACAACACAAATAGGACGTCTACAGGTATTAATGACGTTTCTCCCGGAATATATGTATGGATAACAGACAAATGGGTTTCTCAATTTGACCGAAAACAAAGTAGATTGTATGAAAGTTCAATTGGACTTTTCTCTAGCGCAGAAGCATCTTACGTAAATATTATGGGATTAACTTCACAAACATTTCAAGCTAGATATACTGGTAATTATCGAGTTGAATTGAAAGTTAACTTTGCTGGCGGAAATGCAAAAGTTCCAAATCAAGGTAGCGGCGGCAGTAAATCTGATGGCTATCTAAACATAGCTAAAGCATCTGGAAAATTTCGTCTTAAATTTAACGGAACCGATTATTTTATTCCGGCACATGCTTATTCAACGGCTTATGATTCTGATGTTAGAGCTACAAATTATTTTGCGATATGGCAAGAGTATTCTACTACGCTTTACCTTCCATTAAGTGCAAACCAAACCGTATCATTTACTTTGGCGTTCGATCAAGACGCAGCTCCAGAGTATGAGAACGATGGCAACTCAGGTACTGGCCTCGGGAATATTGCTTATGACATTCCCTGTACCGTTGAAATAACCTATGTAGGTGAGTAAAAACATATAAATATGAAAAAACAATACTTTAATTTAATTTTACTTTGCTTTTTGAACTGTTTTGTGTTAGTTGGCTGGTGCCAAGTAGGAGTTCAATCCACTTCACCAGCGGGGGCCTTGGATATTGGCTCTACAAATACTGGATTGGTTTATCCAACAGTAGCTTTAACAGATACAAACACAGAAACAGCAATCAATCCCAACGCTCCAAACCTAATTCCAGGTACTTTTGTTTATAATAACCAGATTTCGGGTTCTGGTGACGGCAGTGTTTATCCAGGTCTTTATTTTTGGAATGGATCTAAATGGACACCACAATTTAGCAAAAAAGACAATAAACTTTATTTTCAAAATAGTAACCTTAGGACACGCTCTGATGCTTCTGGCAGTGGTGATGAAACCATCATTTTTAACAGTAATTCATTTACGCCAAAGTTTAGTGGGAAGTACAAAGTACTTTTGACGGTTCATTATGGAGGTGGCGATGTAGACAATCCTACAAATCCACAATATACTAATTTCATTTCAGAAGAAGGTGTATTTAAATTCACCTTCAAAGGGGTCACCACTTCTTTTAGATTAAAATCCTTTTCCGGGAAAAATAACGATAGACTTTTTAAAGGGGGCTCTGGAAGTCCTCAAAAGGTTTATAGCAATCAGTACAATCAAGCTTCCTTTGTAATTGAGGAAATTTTAGTTGCAAATACCGCCTACACCTTTAGCTTAACATTCAATCAAGAAACCGCTCCAGGATTTATGAATAACGGTAATGGAGCATCTTCAGCTGGACGGGGTTATATTTTTGTAAATGATAACTTAAAGTGTACCGTAGAATTGAATTATATAGGTGAATAAAATAGAATAGCCAACCCTAAAACAAATACAATGAAAATAGTAGCTATAAAATATATTGGGACAGCCTTCTTTATTTTTTTGCTCTTCCAACAAACAATCCAAGCTCAAGTTGGTATAGGAACAACGAGACCCGAAGGAGCACTGCATTTAAAATCCAGTTCGCAAGGATTGGTTATTCCGAATATAGCGCTTATTGCTAGAAATATAGAAAGTCCAGTCATCAATCCAAATGGAGGCAGTTTAGTTGAAGGTACCGTGGTATATAATACAAGTAAAACAAAACTTGGAGCCAACGATCTATACCCAGGTATTTATGCGTGGAGTGGAACACAGTGGGATCCTCAATTTATAATGGAGGAATACAAGAAGTACACTCAAACAGGAGGATGTCAAAGAACCACTATCCGCCAAGCGTATTCAAATCCAAGACCTGATTTTGCTGACAATGTTTCTGGTCTTACAAACCAAATATTCAGCCCTAAATATTCGGGAACATATAGAATAGAGGTTAAAACTAACTTTGGAGCTGGCAGAATTAATGATTTTACAGGTTTAGATGCTATCTCTCTAGCCACTTCTGAAGGGGCTTTCTTTTTTAGTATTACTGGAGATGGAGTGAGCATTGTTCCTTCCTTAGGGTCTTATGATTATAAGGAAGGCTGGATGTACACACACTCATATTCAACCCATAACCAAATTGAATCTCCCACAATTGAAAGTTATTTAATCCCGCATTTTGAATCTGTAGTTCACTATGTTTATCTATTAGCAGATGAGAATTACACATTCAATCTTTCTAATTGTATAACAACGGGCCACGATTATTTTTTAAATAATGGGGACACTGGAGACGGTCAAGGCCACATAGGGCATGACATTCCTTGTACAATAGAGTTCGCATATATCGGAAATTAAATTTAATGATGAAAAAACAAATGAAAAAAAGTCTATTCCTTTTTCTAGCAATGTGTTCATTTGCTGCTTCCGCACAAACCCCTTGTGTTGGTGGTTTCGCAACAGTTGGAGGCAAAAGTTACCCCTGCAACGGGCTTACCTTACAAAGTTATATTTCCGCAGCTACCATGGGTGCTGCAGAAGCGCAAGATTCTTGGGGGTGGACAGATCCACAAAGCGGAAAGGAGTACGCCGTTGTTGCACTCGATAATGGAACGGCCTTTGTAGATATTAGCAATCCCACATCACCTAAATATCTTGCAAGATTAAACAGTCAGGTATCATCTAGTCTTTGGCGTGATGTTAAGGTATATAAAGACCACGCCTTTATTGTAAGTGATGCCAATGGTAACCACGGTATGCAGATCTTTGATCTTAAAAGATTGAGAACGCTTACAGGTAGTCCAGCAGTTACCTATACGAAAACCCAAACGGATGGCAATTTATTTTGGGACGGCACCGGGTCCAGTAGAAAAGGCAGTGCTCATAACATAGTTATCAATGAAACCTCAGGATATGCCTATATTCTGGGTTCCCCAGGATACAACAGTGGAGGGCCGATTGTAGTAAAATTGGACAATAACAATGATGGCATACCTAATGACCCAGTAGTGGTAAAATTATTTCCCACTTTAGGGTATTGCCACGATGCCGAGGTAGTAATTTATGATGGTCCAGACCCTGATTACCTTGGTAGAGAAATAATGGTAGGTGCCTTTAGCGGAAACAACAAAGTAAATATAATAGATTTCACAAATAAGAATAGCCCTACTCTAATTTCATCGGTAACCTATGCTGATAAATTTTATACCCACCAAGGATGGTTTACCGAAGATAAAAGATTTTTTATAGCCGGCGATGAAGTGGATGAAGAAAATAAGGGGTTTAACACTCGAACCCTCGTCTTTAACGTGGAAGACCTAGATAACCCGACTCTGGTTTATACACATTATGGTGCAACTCCTGCCATTGACCACAATGGTTATGTGCGGGGCAATAGATTCTATTTGGCAAATTATGCCGCAGGTGTGAGAATAATGCGAGTTGATGGTTTGTACAATCAATCTCCTACAATGACCGAAATAAATTATTTTGATTGCTATCCCACAAACAATAATGCTGCCTTTAACGGCACTTGGAATGTTTACCCGTTTTTTGAAAGCGGAAATCTAATAGCCTCCGGATTTGGCAATGAAAACATTAATGGTGATGGTGGGCTTTTTGTGATTAAGGATCCACTATACGACAATACCCCGCCTGTGGCAAATTGTAATAATTTTACTGCCATTCTTGATAAAAATACAGGCAGTGTTACAATTACCGCTACAGATATTGACAATGGTTCTACAGACAATTTTGGGATAACGAAAAGAACTCTCACGGGACAAACAACATTCACCTGTAAAGATGTTGGGCAAACATTCAATGTAACCCTTACAGTTGAAGATGACTATGCAAACAAATCATCTTGTACAGCCACTGTCACTGTAGCGGCAGACACAACAACTTATTCTGGGGGTAATTGGAGCGATGGTGCTCCTGGGCTTGGTTCAAATGCGAAAATTAGCAGTAATTATGACACTGCTGCAAAAGGAAGCATAGACGCCTGTAGTTGTGAGATAGATGCCAGCAAAACACTTACTGTTGCAGCCGAAGATTATCTTAATGTAACAAAAGGCATCACTGTTAATGGAAATCTTATTGTACAGCACCAAGGAAGTGTAGTTCAGGCTGAAGATGATGCTTTTGTAACCAATAATGGAACCATAAATGTAAATTACACCACACCTTTTATGGTGCCAAGAGTATTTGTTGTCGTAGGAAGTCCGATGACAACAGAAACACGTGATGGGGTGTTTGGGGATTCTTATATGTTCCTAAACCACCTTACGGAAAACTTTTTACCAAATCCAGATGTTGCATTACAGTTTCCAGGCGCTGAAAATTTTGCCGATGACAATTATGACAACTGGGTTAGTTTCACAGGGACAGTAAACCCTGGCGAAGGATATATTGCCCGTCCACAATTAAACGGGAATGATGGTAATAAAACGTATGACATGACCTTTGAACAAGGAACGCTAAATACAGGAGATGTTGACTTCACCGTAAAATACAACGGCAGCAGAAACAGTAGCCCTAATGTATTGGCCAATCCATATCCTTCAGCTATAAGCGCTGCAGATTTTATTAATGCGAATGCTATGGTTGACGAAGTATATTTCTGGAATCCAAATACACCACCAAGTCCATTATTGCCTGGAGCATATACTATGAATTTCAGTATGGAAGATATTTCTATGTATAACCTTATGGGAGGAACACCTGCACCGTCAGATCCAACCCAAACTGATCCAAGTGGATATATATCAACAGGGCAAGGATTTGGAATTAAGGCAACTGCTGTTGGAGTAGCTACTTTTTCAAACGCTATGAGAGTGACCGGACATAACAATACCGCTAACCGTCCTGTGATGGATAGCAATAATAGAATTTGGGTACAAATTAAAAACGATCAGTATCAAATGCAGAATAATACGCTTATTGGCTTTTCTGCATTGACTACAGCAGGATTGGATCAAGGCTATGACAGCCGAAGATTAGCGAATGTACTTTCGTTATACACACACTTTGAAGATGGCAGTAAAGAATTGGGTATCCAGAGTCGCGAAGCTTTTGAAGATGGTGCAAAAGTCCTTATGGGTTTTTCCAGTTTGTTGGATGAAAATCTTGAATATACTATTACTATAAAAGATATTCAAGGACCAGCTTTTGATAATGTTACTGTATTTTTAATCGATAATGAAAAGAATATTACAACCAATTTATCACAACAGAGATACACCTTCAAAGCAGAAAAAGGAACTTATAACAGCCGCTTTACATTACAGTTTAGGAGTAATGAAATTTTAGGAGATACTACGAGTGCGTTAGATAAAGTTTCTGTATTTCCAAACCCGACAAGCAATTTACTGAACATTGTATCGCCGGAAGCTAAAGTTAGTACTTTGGAGATTTTTGATATACGTGGAAGAAGACTAATGAATCTAGACCTTTCAACCAATACCCATTACCAAGTAGATGTTGCTACATTGCAAAGTGCTGTTTATTTTGTAAAAATAAGTACAGATAAGGGCTCCATTACGAAACAAATAATCAAACAATAAGTCCCCACAATTAATTATTCACTTAACCTTAAAAAACCGCCAAATTTTTGGCGGTTTTTTTATTTTTTTGAATTTTTATCCTTCAAATTTAGTAAGCAAACTACTTCCGGTAACTTTGCCGTTTTTGTCATAATTTACAGATTTGATAGCTCCCATTTTTTCAGTCACCCACTGTTTAGAGGTTGAGCGCTGACTTACCCCCATTTTCATATCTGTTGTGTGAGTTATAACAAAACAGTTAAAACTGCCGGCTGGTGATGTAATGGTTTCTTTGCCAATTACCTTTCGGTCAGTAATTTTTACAGACATATTGATATTGATGCCACTCATACTTATCTTCATGTCCATCGTTGCATCTGGCAAGTTTTGCCCAACATAAAGTTCATTGGGCCACTCCATATTGGTGCCTGTAATTTCGTAATCCATATTGCCAAATTGTTCGAAAATCTGTGGATTGATCAGTGACTTGAAATCTACCGAAACTACTTCTCCGTTGCAGCTAACGTCAAAAGAGGTGTCAGTAATTTGCTTTCCTTTTCCATCGGTCATAACAGAATTGATTGTGCCAATTTTATTGCCACCAGATTTTCTAACATTTACAACGTCATAATCTATAATGGCGGATGGCTTTTCTTTATGGTCATAAACGGTGATTTGAAATTTAGTCCCTTCATTAAGAGGATAAAATTTACTGCAATTGTTTTGTGAAATCGCAATGGATGAAATAAATAATAAAATGAAGGTATTGATCAATGTTTTCATAGGTGTTGAATTTTTATAAATAGTTATTTTAAAATTTAGGCTGAAATCTAGCGTGTTTTTTATTCTTCGCCTTCGTCTTTTTTGACTGAATCACTATTTTGAGAGCTCGAATTATTTGAATTATCTTCAACTGGGTCTCCTCCAATTACATTTCTGTTGGATGACTTCTTTTTGTTTTTTCTCTTTTTCTCTTTTTTATTTTTTTTCTTTTTTGGAGAATCTACAATAGTGTCTAGTACGCGATCCGTACTTTTTGTGGCTTCTTTTTCTACACGTCTTTCCACAGTGCGTTCAACTGCATCGGCAGCCCTATCGCCCAATTTGTCCAAAAATTGTGCATTACAAAAACCGGTAATGCCAATACATAGGATTGTTAAGATTATTTTCATGTTGTTTAATTATTAAGGTTTATTTTTTAAAGGTTACTTCTTTTATCACTTTATTGTTTAGCATTATTTTTAAAGTATATATGCCTTTTGCCAGATTATTGATGTTTAAATAAATCTGTTTCCCCGGTACAATCCCCAGGTCACCTGAATATTGTCTGTTTTTTTCCATAATTGGGGAAAGATGGAGTAAAAGTAGAATGGAGTGAGCAATTGGACTGTAAATATTGTAACCAAAACTATAACAGATGTAACAAACCTGTGTTTAGAGCAATCTTCAGTAAGTATTTGTTTTATTTTAAAAGATAATCTGAAGGGGAGCAACCAAACTCTTGTTTAAAGCATTTTGTGAAATAGGAAGGATCGTTAAAACCAACGGTATAACCAATTTCAGAAATAGAAATTTTATTGGATTTTAATAAAGATGAAGCCAACTTCAATCGTTGTGAACGAATAAATTCAGTAGATGATTGGCCTGTAAGCGCTTTTAATTTCCGGTATAGTTGCATACGGCTTACGCCCATAGTTTCACTAAAGATTTCTGCTGAAAAATCAGGCTTTGTCAAATGGTCATCAAGCACTTTTTGTAGCTTTTCCAAAAACTTTTCATCTTCGGAAGAAATGGCAATATCTTTTGCTTTTAAAACAACTTCTTGCGCAAAACGCTGTTGTAGTTTTCTTCGGTTTTCAATGAGGTTATCCACGGTTGCCTTTAGCAATTGACTGTTAAAAGGTTTTGTGACATAGGCATCAGCACCGATGCCCAAAGCCTCAAGTTTTGAGGTAATCTGTGATTTAGCAGTAAGTAAAACAACTGGGATGTGTGAGGTGAGCTGGTGTTCCTTTAGGTGTTTTGTTAAAGTGAAACCATCTTCCTCTGGCATCATTACATCACTTATAACAATATCTGGAATAGTTTCTATTGCCATGGCAAATCCCTCTTTTCCGTCGTTTGCTGTATGAACGGAAAAAGTTGTTTCAAAAATTGAGCTTACGTAATCGCGAATGTCTTTGTTATCGTCAATTACCAAAATAACTGGTGCGTCTTCTGGCAGGACAAATTCTTTTTCAACTATGTCATCAGTGACAGCTATTGAATCTATATATTCAATTTTATTGCTTTGAGGAAAAATTTGTGATTCATCAAAATCAGTTTTTTTGATAGGTAGGATAACTTTAAATTCTGTAAGTCCCTTTTCTTCGCTTTTCAATGATATTGTTCCTTTGTGAATTTCAACCAAATCTTTTGTAAGCTCCAACCCAATTCCGGATCCGGGATTTTTAGCGTTAGTTTGATAAAAACGTTGAAATATTTTCTGCTGTTGTTCCTGCGGAATGTAATTGCCGGTATTGGCAACTGAAATTTCAAATTTATTGGTTAGCCTTTTTCCGCTTAATGTTATAAAACCGTTTTCTGGAGTATATTTTATGGCGTTGCCCATCAAGTTATAGAGGATTTTTTCCAAAATGTCCTGATCAAACCAATCTTCTATTTCATCATTTTGTACTTCAACAGAAAATTGTATGTTTTTTTCAGTGCAACTAAATAGAAATCCCTCAGCATGGGCAATTAAAAAGCTAGGCATATTGGCGTTCTGAATATTCAATTTTAAATTTCCACTTTCCAATTTTGCCAATGCCAATAGTTGATCTACCAAATTTTTGAGGCGCTGGGTGTTCCTAAGTGCTGATTTTAGGTTTTTTGTTTCAGATAATGAAAGATTTTTTGAAGAAAGTTGATCTTCAATAGGTCCATTTATTAAAGTTAGCGGTGTGCGGAATTCGTGTGATATATTTGTGAAAAATGTACTCTTTGCGGTGTCCAGCTCTTGTAATTTTTTTGTGGTTTTTTGCCGATTCCTAAATAAGAAAAACACAAAAATACCTGCGATTGCAATTATTGCCAATATGCCCCAAATCATATTGCGCTGGTTTGTTTTTTGTTGCTCCGCAAGTTGGTTTTGTGCGGTAAGCAAGGCAATTTCCCTATCCCGGCGCTCGGTCTGGTAAATGCCCTCAATTTCCTTTATTTTTTCTGCGCTCTGTGCTTGCTGGATAGAGTCGTTTATCTTTTTTGCAATTTGCGAATTGGAAAATGCAGCCTTAAAATTTCCTTGGAGCGCATAGGCTTCTGAAAGTAAGGAATATGCCTTTTGGTTAATCTTGCCGTTTTTTATTTCACGGTTATATGAAAGTGCATTTTGCAGAAAAACGACTGCATCCCGGGATTTCCCCCTTTTTATATTGAGCTTTCCGAGTTCAACGGCAGATTGTGCCGCCTCCAGATTATAGCCGTTGCCTTCTTGAAAATCCAATGCTTTTTGAAAGAACATTTCAGCTTTTTCCAGCTTGCCCTCTTCAAGGTTTACAAGTCCCAAATAATTGTGGATTTCAGCAACCGTGCGGGCATCGTTTATTTCTTCAAAAAACAACAACGTTTTTAACAATAGAGCATCGGCTTTTTCAAGTTGTCCTTTATAGTAATATACCTGCCCTAGGATAACATTGGTTGTATTAAGGTAAAATGTCCCGGCAACGGACATTTTTTCATATTCCTTATTTGCCTTTAAATAATAATTTTCTGCGGCATCATAGTCCTTGAGGTCTAAGTAAATATTGCCCAGACTTTGGTATGTGGCGCCAATAATGTCTTTGCGAAGTGGCTCCTCATTTTGTACTGAATCCACCAGCAACAAATGATTTATCGCCGCTTCCAATTTATTCTGGCGGTAATAAGCTACCGACAAGGCGTTGTGGGTGTCTGCCAATATTGAGTTTCCCTTGTCGTCAAACTGGCCTATGTACTTTAGCGCCTTATTGCAGGCAGCAACGGATTTTTCCATTTCTCCCAATAGATAATAGGTTCTGCAAAGACCGTTGTATCCCATCGATAAACCTCTGTAGTATTTAATTTTACTGGATGTAGCGATCATTTTATCAAAATAGAAAATAGCCGAATCCGGTTTTTGTATCCGCCTGAAATATTGTGCGTGCAAATATTCGGCATCCATCAAGTTGACGTTGTATTTTTTTTGAATGCTGAGGTTCTTGAGCTTTTCTATATAAAAAAGGGCACTATCGGGATAGGGATTTATGTGCTGGCTAATTTTTGTTTTTATTCCCCCAAGCAAAAGGGAATCTTCCAGGGAGAGATATTTATCCTTAGCATCATCTTGGCCAAAAGTGGTTAAAGCCAATAGCAAAAAAGATATTGAGAGGAGTGGCCTCATAAATGTTTAAAAGAAGTTGGTCTGTTGATTTAAAGATAATTAAAATACTTTTTACCACCGAACTTTTTTAATGGGCGCAAATCCCTTAATTACTGGAATAAAGAATTACCCCATTCGATTCGCCTTTGGTTACGATATTTAAGGCATTCTTTCCGCTATCGTCCAATGAAGCTACTGAGGTTCCATACACCGGAAAACCGTTTAGAAGATCACCGTTTTTATCGAAAACATATACTTTCTTTTCCTGGATTTCGGTAATCGTTATGTAGCTGTTTCTGTTAATATTGAATATTTCGGGCTTACTGTAAACGCCCAGGGGAAGTTCTGCCAGTTTTCCGTTTATTCGCAATAAGTTATCATCAATGGTTGCTTTTGTACTACCGTTGATCACAAACCAATAATTGTTGCCCACATCCAATTTTTGGGAAGAAATTTTTCCGTCCTGGAAAATGCGCTCCTTTGTGTTTTCCTTTGTAATCACTACAAAAGTATTGTCTTCCTCTGCAATGGGCATTTCAGAAAAATTGAAGTTTTTTGAAACCGAAATACGCGATTTTCCCACACGGCTTAAAATGTTTAGTTTTCCACTTTCTTCGGCCACCACAATGTAGTCTTTATTGCCCATCCTAATATGTACGGGCGATTGCACAATATTGCTTTTAGCTTTGTTGAAATTAAAACCTTTCACGATCTTGCCGTTTTTGTCATATAGCAACATTTCTTTACCCTGAACAATCACAAACCGATAATTTCGATTATTGTCATAATCAAAAACTGAAAGTGGCTGCGTTACATTGTCTTTAAACTTTATTGGAAACCCTTTTGCGTCTTTTCCGTTCCTGTCTAAAATATTAAATGCATCTTTTGTAGCAAAGGCAATATGCTTACTGCCTAAAATTTCTACTTCTTCAATTTTCCCTAAAATAGAGGTGCCAAGATTTTTGGTCCAAAGAATTTTTCCGCTTTCCGAAATAAAATAGAGCTTGTTGTTCATGTCCTGGACTACAATATTATTGTTTCCGTTTTGGCCTTCAATTAGTTGCGGGTCTCCCAAAACAGCACTTTCAAACTTTAAACTGAATTTTTCAGTAACCATACCCGAAATGCTTTTTACGGCTGCACCAGCTTCTTTACAGCTCAATGTTAAATGCGCAAAATTTCTGTCATAGCTGAACTGCAATGCCGCCAGCGGAAATTCTTCAAAAGAAATATTTTTAATCTCCTTTTTGCTCTTCGAATTAAAAAATCCTGAAATAGCTTCAGAAAATTCCCCTTTCATTTTGAAGATCAATAAGGAAGAAGCTGTGCTCAAATCTGTTGCGGTATTTTCAAAATAGGAAGTGTTTTTCAAAGTGTTGTTGATTTGAAAATCGCTGATAATCTGCTGTGCGGTGATTTCGCTTTCAGTGAAAACAAAGAAGTTTTCAAGCTGAAAAACATAATTTGCGTTTTCAGAATCTATAAAAGGCGAGAATGTTTTTCGAAACAGTTGGGGTTCACTGAAACTGCTAATTTTAATTTCGCGAAATTCACTTTTTTCGGAAACATAGCGCGCCAAAGCATCATTCGTTAAAGAAGCGTCAATACTTCTTATAAAAACGGCACTTTCTGTTTTAAACTGAATGGAGCCAACTTCACTAACGGAACCAAAGATTCCTGTGGTCTGCGTGGTGTTTTTTTCACCTCGAAAGTTTCGAAGGTTTTTTTGAAAATTTTCGGCATCATTAAATGTAAAACTAATCACGCCCAGCGCATCTGTTGGCACCAGGGCCGAAACTTCATTTTGCTGGGGCACTTGTCCTTTAAAAACGTTTAAAAGCTGTGGGATGCTGTCCGTAGCCAAAGTGATGCCAGTAGCTTTGAAAGATTCTGGAGCGATTGTAACATCCAGCGCGCTCCAAGAAGTGAAAGCTACTTTTGTGGAATCGTTCAATGCAACTTTATTGCCGCGCACTAAGGCCGTAAACCCGTTTGAGGACGGCAGATTGAAAACTTTTTTGAAAGTTTCGTCCCGTTCGGTTTTTCTTTTTAAAATATCCTGTACTAGTTGTTGCGAAGATGAAACCACAAACACACTGTCAATGATTGTAGAATATGCAATTTCCCTGTCAATTGTAATCCGTTGGAACGAATTGCCATCTAATGTTAGCGTCTCAATAGTCTTGTTTTTAAGGGAATCTGATTGAAAAAGATTTTTTGTCTGTTTTGAAATAAATGTATATGCAGAAACGGAATCATTCACTTTGTTTATACAAAAAAGACTTTGCGAGCTTGGGTGAAGATTTTTCAACAAAGATTTTTTTTCAGTAAAAAAAGAATAAGGCAGGGTTTTTCCAAATTTTGAAATTAAGGAACTGGCTTCAATATCTGCTTGTAAATTTTCAAAATCCGAAATTTTAAAAACCACAGAAGCATTTTCAGGAACAAAGTCCATCAATGTTCCCGTTTTTGGTGGCGTTTTATGACAACCTCCAAAAATTCCCAAAAATATTGGAATGAAAAGTAAAAGTGTAAAAGGTCTCCCCAGATTTTTTCCCATAGCACAAAAGTAGCAAGGAAAAGCAGTGGTTTTGTAGCTAATTGAAATAGTTTATTGACGGGTTTTCAACAAATATTAAATGGTCAACTTTAGTTGTTCAGGTAAAAGTTTAAAACTTTTCCTATGAAAAACTGTTGCTCCGTGATTGCGGATTGCCTCACGATGCTCCATCGTTGGATAGCCTTTGTTTTGTTTCCAGTTGTATTGCGGAAAATCATTGTGGAGTGCCGTCATATATTCGTCACGATAGGTTTTTGCCAAAATGGAGGCTGCTGCAATATGCATAAATTTTCCATCGCCCTTAACAACACATTCAAAAGGTATTTTTCCGAAAGGTTTAAAACGGTTGCCGTCAATGGCGATAAACTCTGGAGTAGAAGACAGTCCTTCAATGGCCCGGTGCATTCCTAAAATAGAAGCGTTAAGAATGTTTATCTTGTCAATTTCTTCCATCATAATGTGGATTACTTTAAAACAGATAGCTTCCTGCTCAATAATATCTTTCAGTTCCATTCGTTTTTTTTCTGAAAGTTGTTTGCTGTCCGTTAAAAAAGGGTGCTTAAAATTATCTGGAAGAATAACCGCTGCGGCGGTAACGGGACCAGCCAAACAGCCCCGCCCGGCTTCATCGGTTCCACATTCCAATAAAAAAGGATTGATTTTAAGTTTCAACATGGGGATAAAGTTACTAAGTTATTTAGTTATTGAAAAAGGAGGGTTTATATGAATTTAGTGAATCAATAACCTAATAGCTCCATAACTCTTTAAACCAAAAAAAATATACCTTTGCCCAAAAGTTTCCACAGATGAAAAAAACACTTTTGCTACTTTTTATTTTGTTCGCTTCGGCAACTGTGTTTTCGCAAACAACAAATACAAAAAAGGAAAAACCGCCGATTGATTATTATAAGATTATTTCAACCGAAAGGGACACGACTTTTGTTGATACTACACTTTCTATAAAGAAAAAATATAAGTTCAATTATTTAAGAAAGGACAATTTTGAGCTGCTTCAGTTTTCAAATGTGGGGCAGACGTATAATTCACTTGCTTATACTTTTGACCGTCTTAATTTGAAGCCGCTTTTTGTGGCACAGTCGCACCATTTCAATTATAAAGAAATTGAAGATGTGAATTATTTTAATGTCCCCACACCTTTAACAGAGCTTTATTTCAAAACTGCTTATGCACAAGGGCAGCAATTGGATGCTTTTTTTACGGTGAATACTTCGCCTCAATTTAACTTTTCCATTGGTTATAAAGGGGTTCGATCGCTTGGAAAGTACCAACACATTTTAACGAGTACGGGTAACTTTCTGTTCACCTCAAACTATCATACTAAAAACAAACGCTACGTTGTCCGTGCCCATGTGGCTGCTCAAGATATTTATAATCAAGAGAACGGTGGATTGACAGATAATTCCCTTCAGCTTTTCATAAATGATGATCCAGAATTTAGAGATCGGGGCAGGTTGGACGTGAAATTTGAAGATGCCGAAAACAAACTGGAAGGCTTGCGTTTTTATGGAGATCATTATTATGAATTGCTCAGCCAGCGCGACAGTACAGGATATTCGGTGTTGAGCATTGGAAATGTTTTGAGTTATGAGGATAAATTCTTTCGCTATAATCAAAGCAATCCATACAGGCCTTATGGGGCTTCATATGAAACCACAAATCTAGCAACAAAAACCAAGTTGGAAGATTTTAATGCGAAAGCGTATGCAGATTTCAACAATTCGCTAATTGGAAAAATCACGGCTTGGGCAGGATATACTGATTTTAATTATGGTTACAATACAGTTTTAATTCTGGATGAAGAACGAATTCCAAATAGAATTAAAGGAAATTTAATTGAAGCAGGAGCAGGGTATGAAAAGGAGTATAGAGGCTTTAAACTTTCTGGAAAAGGAGCGATTAACGTTGCTGGCGATTTTGACGGAAACTACATTGAAGGCGCGGCTTCCTATGATTTAAATGATGGGTACAATGCAAAAGCATCCATAAAAGTTCACTCTGTGGCGCCTAATTTCAACTTCCTTTTGTATCAAAGTGATTATCAAAATTACAATTGGAAAACCGAACTGAACAACGTAAAAACGCAGGAACTGAAATTTGGAATCAATACCAAAAAATTTGGAAATGCTTCCGTAAGCTATACTGGCATTGATGATTATGCATACTTCGGAATAAAGGCCAACGACAGCACTCCTTCGCCAATGCAGGCTTCAGAACGAGTAGATTATCTAAAAATAAAAGCTGAAAAGGAATTTACCTTTGGTCCTTTTGCTTTGGAAAATACACTGATGTACCAACAGGTTTTGAGTGGTGAAACTGTTTTCAACGTGCCAGAAATCATAACCCGTAATTCACTATACTACCAAGACCATTGGTTTAAGCGTGCCTTGTTTATGCAAACTGGAGTTACTTTTAAATACTTCACCAAATATAATATGAATGCTTACGATCCTGTACTGGCTGAGTTTTATGTGCAGAATGACCAGGAGTTGGGTGGCTTTCCGCTGGTAGATATTTTCTTTAATGCGAAAATCCGGCAGACACGTATTTTCTTTATCTATGAAAACTTCACTTCCATCTTTGGTGGAAAGAACGAATATTTTTCAGCTCCTGGCCAACCGTATCGTGATAATGTGTTGCGGTTTGGTTTGGTTTGGAATTTCTTCCTATAATTAAAGCGAAATAGGCATTAAAAAAATATCATAAAAAAAACCCTTCCAACGTTCTATATGTGGGAAGGGTTACATTTGTCATTTCGGCTCCGCTCAACGAGCAGACCCATACCATAAGCAGAGCGTCCGGTAGCTGAGCAGAGTCGAAGCTAATCCCTCAAAAGCCCTCTAGAAATTACAATTTTCTGGATTTCTGAAGTCCCTTCATAAATCTGCGTAATTTTTGCATCGCGCATCAAGCGCTCTACATGGTACTCTTTTACGTAGCCATTTCCACCGTGAACCTGAACTGCTTCCACCGTTACATCCATAG
>JAGQYY010000026.1:0-8688 GCA_020435825.1 Aequorivita sp. | reverse complement strand
CGCGGTTTGTGAGGCGAAAAGTTTTGCCATAGCGCCGCTCATATCATAATTGTTGCCTTGATCCTTGTCCCAAGCTGCTTTCATCACCAAATGACGCGCAGCTTCAATACTGGTGTGCATATCTGCCAATTTAAAGGCGATTGCTTGATGATTGCAAATTTCGGTGCCAAAAGCTTTACGCACTTTGGAATATTCACGAGCCAAATCGTAAGCCCCGGAAGCAATTCCCAAAGCTTGTGCGGCAATCCCTATACGTCCGCCGGAAAGTGTTTTCATCGCGAATGTAAATCCAAAACCATCTTCACCAATTCGGTTTTCCTTTGGAACTTTTACATCGTTGAATATTAAGGAATGGGTGTCGCTTCCGCGGATTCCCAATTTGTCTTCCTTCGGGCCAATTTCAAAACCTTCCCAACCTTTTTCAACGATAAATGCATTGATGCCTTTGTGTTTTCTCTCTTTATGTGTTTGAGCAATTACCAAATAATAATCTGCAGAACCGCCGTTGGTAATCCAGTTTTTAGTACCGTTCAAAATATAATGGTCGCCATCTTCAATGGCAGTGGTTCTTTGTGAAGTTGCATCACTACCGGCTTCCGGTTCACTTAAACAAAATGCACCAAGTTTTTCACCCGTAGCGAGTTTTGTAAGATATTTTTGTTTTTGGTCTTCGGAACCATATTTTTCAAGTCCGTAGCAAACCAAAGAATTGTTAACTGAAACAATTACCGAGCAGGAAGCGTCAATTTTGCTCAACTCTTCCATCACCAAAACGTAACTAACGGTATCCATTCCACCCCCGCCGTATTTTGGATCTACCATCATTCCCAAGAAACCGAGTTCGCCCATTTTCTTAACCTGTTCAGCTGGGAATTTTTGCTGATTATCTCGTTCTATAACGCCCGGAAGCAGTTCGGTGCGGGCAAAATCGCGAGCGGCATCGCGGATCATTAATTGTTCTTCGGATAGACTGAAATCCATAGGCTTTATTTTAAAGAATAACTCATTTTAAAGAATTGCAAATGTACTTTAAAAATAAAGCAAATCCCAAATCTCAAATTCCAAAAGGAGTAATTTTTGGAATTTGTAATTTGTATTTTTAATTTATTTGAGATTTGGAACTTGCAATTTTTAAAATCTTCTGGGTTATCTTTATACTTTGAATATTTTTTAAAAAATTGAAAAAACAGAACTACCATATTATTGGGGTAATGAGCGGCACTTCGCTGGATGGGATTGATTTGGCGGAAATCATTTTTAATTATTCTGAAAAAAAGTGGAATTTTGATATTCTGGCTGCGGAAACTGTTCCGTATTCCTCGTTTTGGAAAGAAGAGCTTCGCGAAGCTGTAAACTTTTCCGAAGAACAACTTGAAAGGCTCGATTTTAAATACACAGAAAAACTTTCCGAGGAAATTTTAAAATTCATAAAAAAACACAACATTCTTGAAATTGATGCGATTTGCAGTCACGGACATACCATTTTGCACCAACCAGAAAAGGGGTTTACCTATCAAATAGGCAATTTGCCAAAAATTTCAAAAATGCTTGGACAAACTGTTGTATGTGATTTTCGGGTGCAGGATGTAGCATTGGGCGGACAAGGTGCGCCACTGGTGCCCATTGGCGACCGCTTGCTGTTTCCGGAATATGATTATTGTCTGAATTTGGGCGGTTTCGCAAATTGTTCCTTTGAAAAAAATGGGAAGCGGATCGCGTTTGATATCTGTCCCGTGAATATCGTTTTAAACAGATATGCCGAAAAATTGGAACGCAATTTTGATGAAGGCGGAAAATTGGCAGCTTCTGGAAAAGTGAATGAAGCTTTGCTGGAGAAACTGAACGCTCTTTCTTTCTACACAAAAAAACCACCGAAGTCGTTGGGCTTGGAATGGGTAAAAGAGCATGTTTTCCCACTTTTGGATACTTCCGAAATTGCTTTCGAGGCCATTCTCCGCACCTTTACTGAACACATTGCGGTGCAGCTCGCCAAACAGTTTTCAGAAAATGCATCGGTTCTGGTCACTGGTGGCGGTGCCTACAATTTGTTTTTAATTGAAAGATTGAAGAAGCTCGCTTCAGTTGAGATTGTCGTTCCTTCCCCAAAAATCGTGGAATATAAGGAAGCCTTGATTTTTGGGCTGTTGGGTGTTCTGAAATTGCGCGATGAGGTGAATTGTCTGGCGAGTGTTACCGGGGCTTCGAGGAATCATTCTTCGGGAAAAATATTCTATCCATAAATTTTACCTAGAAATAAATATAAACCCCTAACAAGTTTTTTATATTTGTCATCACTATCTGAAGCTTTAGTATAGGATAGCGATAACGCCCCGAAGTTTTAGCGAAAGGGTACCCTAACTTACTCCATTAAATGAAGGAATTACTCAAAAAGTACGAAGACAAAGAACCCGAAATAGTTTTCCATTGGAATGACCCCGAAACCGAGGCCGAAGGCTGGACGGTCATCAACTCCTTGCGAGGCGGTGCTGCAGGCGGTGGAACCCGAATGCGTAAAGGACTTGATTCTAACGAAGTGCTTTCACTCGCAAAAACGATGGAAGTGAAATTCACTGTGTCCGGTCCCGCAATTGGCGGCGCAAAATCTGGAATTAACTTTGATCCTTCAGACCCAAGAAAAAAAGGTGTTTTGGAACGTTGGTACAAAGCCGTTTCACCATTATTGAAAGCATATTACGGAACTGGGGGCGATTTAAATGTTGACGAAATCCACGAAGTGATTCCAATTACGGAGCAAAGTGGCGTTTGGCATCCGCAGGAAGGGGTTTTCAATGGGCATTTTTCACCTACCGAGGCAGATAAAATAAACCGCATTGGGCAATTGCGCCAAGGCGTGATAAAGGTTTTGGAAAATGTAAATTTTTCTCCCAATGTTTCTAGAAAATATACTGTGGCAGATATGATTACAGGCTATGGTGTTGCCGAGGCCGTTCGTCATTATTATGATATTTATGGTGGAAATGTGAAAGGAAAGCGAGCCATAGTGCAAGGCTTCGGAAACGTTGGTGCCGCAGCTGCGTATTATCTTTCGCAAATGGGCGCCAAAATTGTTGGAATTATTGATCGCGATGGTGGGATCATCAATAAGAATGGGTTTTCCTTTGAAGAAATGAAGCAACTCTTCCTTCAAAAGAATGGCAACACTTTAGTATCCGAAAACATGATTCCTTTTGAAGAAATCAATGATAAAATTTGGAAACTGGAAACAGAGATTTTTGCACCTTGTGCAGCTTCGCGATTGATTACAAAGGAGCAGATTTCTGAAATGATTGAGACAGGTTTAGAGGTTATAAGCTGTGGAGCGAATGTTCCTTTTGCAGACAAAGAGATTTTCTTTGGGCCCATTATGGAATATACAGATGAGCGTGTTAGCTTAATACCAGACTTTATAAGTAATTGCGGAATGGCACGTGTTTTTGCCTATTTTATGGAGCGCAAAGTACAAATGACAGATGAAGCTATTTTTAAAGATACCTCCATCACTATCAAGAATGCTATTCAAAATACATTTGATAACAATACTACCAAAACCAACATAAGCAAGACTGCTTTTGAAATTGCCTTAAAGCAATTAATTTAATTAACAGTAACCTTTAGCAATATGGCATCAATAATCATTTTAATTTTCGTAATAGGATATCTTTCCATCACCTTGGAACATCCTTTAAAACTGGATAAAACTGTACCCGCCCTTATCATGGCTTCTTTAATTTGGGCGGTTTTGGCCATAGGTTTCACTAGTGGTTGGTTTGATATTATTAACAGTGAAGAGCAAACTTTCAATTTTCTTTCTGGAGGCGAATCTGCAATGGAAGGTTTTGAGGGAACGCTGCTTCACCATTTGGGAAAAACAGCCGAGATACTTATTTTTCTAATTGGAGCGATGACGATTGTTGAAATAATTGACCTTCACCGTGGTTTTGAAGTTTTAAAAAGCGCCGTACATACGAAGAGCAAAAAAAAATTGCTTTGGATTATTGGGATTCTTGCTTTTTTCCTTTCAGCGATTATAGATAACCTTACCGCCACTATTGTTTTAATAACTCTTCTGCGAAAATTAATCCATAAAAGAGAAGATAGAATTTGGTATGCCGCTTTGGTTGTAATAGCAGCAAACGCAGGTGGCGCATGGTCACCAATAGGTGATGTTACCACAACTATGTTGTGGATTGCAAAAAAATTAACGGCGGCAGGCTTAATTGAATTTGTGGTTTTACCTTCCATTGTATGTTTTGCAATCCCATTTTTAATTGCAAGTTATATGCCTGCTTTCCGTGGAAATATTGATGTTGATGCCGGGGAAGACAAAGCAGAAGAAGCTCTTTTGAGTAGCAAAACCATGCTGTTTTTGGGGTTGGGAATGATAATTTCGGTGCCTATCTTTAAAACCTTGACCCACTTGCCTCCCTACATGGGAATGATGCTCGCTTTAGGTGTAGTATGGTTGGTTTCAGAATACATTCATCCAGAAGAAGATTTCAGTAAAGAAAGAAGACATTTATATTCTGCACACAAAGCATTGTCGCGTATAGAAATTTCCAGTATTCTGTTCTTCCTTGGAATATTGATGGCGGTTGCGGGATTGGAAAGTCTTGTATATGGTGTAGTTAATGGGGAAGAAGTGGGAACACTTCGCTATGTTGCCGAAGTGTTGCAGCGTGCAATACCAAATCAGGACGTTGTTATTCTATTGTTGGGAGTGCTCTCTGCCATTATTGATAACGTGCCGCTTGTGGCCGCTTCCATGGGAATGTATGATATGCCAATAGATTCCGTGCTATGGCACTTTATAGCCTATTCAGCAGGAACGGGTGGAAGTATGCTCATCATCGGTTCCGCCGCAGGGGTTGCCGCTATGGGAATGGAGCGTATAGACTTTATTTGGTACCTGAAAAAGATTACTTGGCTGGCCTTTTTGGGCTTCATTGCTGGGGCAGGGGTATTTCTGTTGTTTGAAAGAGTGTTATTTCACCACACCTAACAATTTCTGAAACCTAATTTCGTTATTCACTAAAACAAAACCTTTTTTATGTTAAACTTCTTTCTTCAAGAGGGCACAGAAGTTGTGCAGGATCTTGAACCAGTTGCACAAGAAAAAACTCTTTCAATAATGGATCTTTTATTGACAGGGGGCGTTGCCGGCCAAATAATTATCGCAGTGCTTTTTGTGCTGTTATTCGTGGCGGTCTATATTTATTTTGAACGACTTTTTGCAATAAAGGCAGCTTCAAAAATGGACAGGAATTTTATGAACCAAATTCGCGACCACGTTGCCAAAGGCAATATTCAAGCAGCAAAAGTGCTTTGTGCTCAAAACAACACTCCGGTTTCGCATTTAACTGAAAAAGGAATTTCCAGAATTGGAAGTCCTTTGGAAGATATCAACACGGCCATTGAAAATGCGGGCCGACTTGAAGTTTACAAACTCGAAAAAAACGTAAGTGTTTTGGCTACAATTGCTGGGGCAGCGCCAATGATTGGATTCTTAGGAACTGTTATCGGAATGGTTTTGGCTTTTCACCAGTTGGCAACAAGTAGTGGCCAAGCTGAAATGGGAACTCTTGCCGAAGGTATTTATACCGCTATGACCACAACTGTTGCAGGTTTAATAGTGGGTATTATTGCTTATATGGGCTACAACCATTTGGTAGTGCGTACCGATAAAGTGGTGCACCAAATGGAAGCCACGGCGGTAGATTTTCTTGACATGTTAAATGAGCCCGCTTAATGAATCTAAGAGGAAGAAATAAAGTAAGTGCCGAATTCAGTATGAGTTCCATGACGGATATTGTTTTTCTGTTGTTGGTGTTTTTCCTGCTAACTTCACCAGCAATAACGCCAGATGCTTTGGATTTGATACTTCCGAAGGCAAAAGGGAAAACGTCAAATATCCAGAAAGCTTCCGTCAGCATTACAAAAGATGGGGCTTATTATGTGGATAAAGAACGAGTAAGCGAATACAGCATTGAAAGCGAACTAAAAAAAGTACTGTCAGGACAAGATGAGCCTACCATTATCCTGCGCGCCGAAGAAGGTGTTCCTATTGAAGATGCAGTGTTTGTGATGGATATTGCAAACAAAAACAACTTCAAAGTAGTGCTTGCCGTTAGGCCAAACTAAAGTAGGCAGTATTCAGTAGCAGTAAGCAGTTTATAAAAAATGCAATATTGCTAAAGTTTCGACAAGTTAAACCACAAACCACAGACCACAAACTTTCAACTTTAAGCTTTAAACTTTAAACTTTGAACTTTTTAAACACAGAACATAAACGAAAAAGTATGACCATCACGGTAATCGTGCATGTAATTATTCTTATTCTACTGTTTTATATGGGGATGAAGTATTTGGATCCGCCGTTGGAGCAGGGCATAGCAATAAATTTCGGCACAACCGATACTGGCAGTGGAAACATTCAACCAACCGAAAAAATACAATCTGCACCACAAAAGGCAACTCCGCCTCCTGTATCGCAGCCCAAATCTGAAATAAAGGAAGAGGTGGTTACGCAAAATAATGAGGAAGCTCCCGTGATCAAAAAAGAGAAACCTAAAAAGGAACAAACGGAAACTCCTGTAAAGGAACAGCCCAAAAAAGAAACAAAAAAACCAGATCCCAAACCGGATAAGTCAACAACCGATGCACTTTCCAGTATTTTGAATGGGCCTAAAAGCGATGGAACTGCAAAAGGAGGCGAAGGCAATGACAGCAAACCCGGCGACAAGGGAAGTCCCGATGGCGATCCCAATGCCAGTGCATATTATGGTACAGGAAAAGGCTTGGATGGTGATGGCAATTATTTGTTGGGCGGGCGAAAAGCACTCAACAAAGAAAAATTCGTGCAAGATTGTAACGAGGCCGGAACCGTAGTGGTTAGTATTGAAGTGGATCGAAATGGAAAAGTAATTAGCGCAACTCCCGGTGTACGCGGAACAACAAATAACTCTAAATGTTTGTTGGAGCCAGCAAGGCGCGCAGCTTTGGCTACAAAATTCAATGCCGACGATAAAGCACCTGCCAAGCAAATAGGTAAGATTATATACAAATTCAGTCTTTCTCAGTAATTTAGTACCTTAAAATTTCGAAACATTAATTATACCGAAACTATAAATTGGCTCTTCGAACAGCTCCCCATGTACCAACGTGTGGGAAAGGCTGCCTATAAAGCAGATTTGAGTGCTACCTTGAATCTTGCCGAGTATCTTAAAAACCCAGAAAATAATTTCAAAAGTGTTCACGTTGCCGGCACCAATGGTAAAGGGAGTACCAGCCATATGTTGGCGTCTGTTTTTCAGGAAGCGGGCTATAAAACAGGACTTTACACATCGCCACATTTAAAGGATTTTCGGGAACGGATAAAAATTAATGGGGAAATGATTCCGAAGCAGTGTGTTTTGGAGTTCGTTGAAAACCACAAGCCCTATTTCGAAAAAAACAAACTTTCCTTTTTTGAGATGACCGTGGGACTTGCTTTCGATTATTTCCGAAAGGAAAAAGTGGACATCGCCATTGTTGAAGTGGGAATGGGGGGAAGGCTGGACAGCACGAACATAATAACTCCGGAAGTTTCAGTGATTACAAATATAGGTTTGGACCACACACAGTTTTTGGGAGATACCTTGGAAAAAGTTGCCTCCGAAAAAGCCGGAATCATTAAAGATCGAGTGCCTGTTGTTATTGGAGAAATGCTGCCGGAAACAAAACCCGTTTTTGAAGAAATCGCTTCGGAAAGGAATGCTGAAATCCTTTTTGCCGAAGCAATTGATTCTTCAAACCTTACTTCAGATTTAAAGGGACTTTATCAGCAAAAAAATATAAAAACTGTTTTGGCAACTTTAAGAATACTTCAAAAAAGAGGATGGAATATTTCCGAAGAAAACATTCAAAAAGGTTTGTTGAATACCATTAAAAATACTGGTTTAATGGGGCGTTGGCAGGTTTTGGGCGAAAATCCGAAAGTGATTTGCGATACGGGGCATAATAGGGAAGGGCTGCAGTTGGTAATGGAACAGCTTTCAAAAGAAAGTTTTAAAAAGTTGCATATTGTTTTGGGCGTGGTTAGCGATAAAGACTTGGCGTCCGTATTGCCTTTGTTTCCGAAAGATGCTGTATATTATTTCTGCAAGCCAAACATACCGCGCGGTTTGGATGCTTCGTTGTTGCTCTCGCAGGCTAGCGGTTTTGGATTGGTTGGGGAAGACTATATTTCGATAAAAAACGCGTATTTAGCTGCTATTAAAGCTGCTTCGGCGAAAGATTTAATTTTTGTTGGCGGAAGTACTTTTGTGGTGGCTGAAGTTTTGTGATATTTTTCAAATAATTGTTTGCGGGAAATAAAAACTAACTTATATTTGCAACCTCAAAACAATGAGGGCGATTAGCTCAGCTGGTTCAGAGCACCTCGTTTACACCGAGGGGGTCGGGGGTTCGAACCCCTCATCGCCCACTACAATAAAAAAACCGAAGTGATAGCTTCGGTTTTTTTATTGTGCTATTCCATACTTCATATTAAAATAAATAAATTTAACTTTGGCTGAATTCATATTTTAAACTCAAAAATCCTTGAACCCATTCTTTAAAAACATAATAGTAAACGTAGTTAAGAACCGTCAAAAGCACCGTAAACCTTCACAGATTTCCGAGCCTTTTGAAAAACGTGTAAAAAGCCTAGAA
>JAGQYY010000025.1 GCA_020435825.1 Aequorivita sp. | reverse complement strand
TCAAAAAATACAAACGGCTTAGCCCCTTCGCGAATGGAAATACTCTGCTCAAAAATGTTTTCTTCTTTCCAGAAATCGAGTATATCTTCCGCCAGTTTAGGGAGGTCCAGCCCTTTGTATTCTTTAAATTTGGTGCTCATAATGTGGGTGTTGCAATAAAGTGTGCAAAAATAAACAATTTTGAAGAAATGAATACTGCTTTTTTAGGACAGAAAGAAGAGCGCCCTCAAACTCAGTTTGTGTTTTTAAAGCGTTAAAATTGAAATCTTTTTAGGGGGTTTTTCCAAAAACCTCGTCATAATTTTGAATACTGCATTTTTTCCCTCAAATTTGATGTCTTTTAAAGATTCTATATAATATTCACTAATGAAAAAATTATTCCTCTTTCTCCTCCTCGCCACGGTTTCTCTTGCATCAGTTCAATCTCAGGTTCTTGACCCGGTAAAATGGTCTACAAGCATTAAAAAAATATCAGAAACCGAATACGATTTAATTTCAAAAGCCACGATTGAAGACAAATGGCACCTTTATTCGCAGGTAGTTCCAGACAATGGGCCTTTGCCAACACTTTTTACCTTTGAGGAAAATGCCTCATATAAATCCGTAGGAAAGATAAAGGAGAGCAAAGGAATTACCGAACACGACCCCGTGTTTGACATGGTAATTACATTTTTTGCGAACACCGCTACATTTACAAAACGAATTCAATTAACCGGAGATAAAGGCACTACGATAAAAGGTGAGGTAGAATTCATGGTTTGCGATGATACACGCTGCCTCCCACCTTCCTATGTTGATTTAGTTTTCGAGATTCCTGCTCCCAAAAAAACTGAAACAGTTGTAACCCCAGAAAATACAGACAACCCTAAAGTATCGGAAGAAACCACTGAAATTGTGGAAGATACTGTTGTGGTTGATACCATATTAGAAACTAATGTAGTAGTAAATGACACTATTAAATCAGCTTCGGCCGAATCTCTTTCGGCTGTTGAACAAAACCAAAAACAAGAAGAAAAAGGACTTTGGGCCATTTTTTTTATAGCGTTCCTTTCTGGATTTGCTGCCTTATTAACTCCTTGTGTGTTCCCAATGATACCGATGACGGTAAGTTTTTTTACGAAACAAAGCAAAACAAAAGCAAAAGGCATAAAAAATGCTATTATTTATGGGGTTTCAATAATTATCATTTATGTGTTATTAGGGATACTAGTAAGTATAATATTTGGTCCACAAGCATTAAATGCCCTATCAACCAATGTTTGGTTTAACCTTATCTTCTTTGTTTTATTAATTGTATTTGCAGTATCCTTTTTAGGCGCTTTCGAAATTATGTTACCAAATTCTTGGGCAAATAAAGTGGACTCACAAGCTGATAGAGGCGGTTTAATAGGTATCTTTTTTATGGCGCTGGCTTTGGCTATTGTATCGTTTTCGTGTACTGGGCCTATTGTTGGAACGCTTTTGGTTCAAGCTGCTGCTGGTGGAAGTCAAGTAGGGCCTATTGTTGGAATGTTTGGATTTTCTTTGGCTATAGCACTTCCTTTCGCATTATTTGCAGCATTTCCAGGATGGATGAATTCGCTGCCAAAATCTGGAGGTTGGTTAAACACCGTAAAAGTAGTATTGGGCTTTTTGGAATTGGCCCTGGCATTTAAATTTCTTTCAAATGCAGATCTTGTGCTTCAGTTGCACTGGTTGGAACGAGAGGTGTTCATCGCTATTTGGATAGCCATATTCGGAGCTTTAGCTTTTTATCTTTTCGGAAAAATACAATTGCCACATGATTCGCCTATAACACATATATCGGTTGGCCGACTTAGCCTTGGGCTATTGGTATTAGCATTTACCGTTTATATGATTCCCGGACTGTGGGGTGCGCCATTAAACCTAATTAGTGCTTTCCCGCCGCCTTTAGATTACGCAGAATCGCCTTATGGAGTTGGTAATTCCAAAGTTGGAGGAGGCGTTATTGCAAGCGAAGATCACAACTTGCCCGAAGGTGCCCATCTATTGCCCCCCCATCAAATTTTAGCATTTAATGATTATCACAAAGGCCTTGCATATGCAAAAACAGTAGGTAAACCTGTGATGATTGATTTTACGGGTTGGGCTTGTGTTAATTGCCGAAAAATGGAGCAGAACGTTTGGGTAGATGACAAGGTATTAAATATGTTGAAAAATGAAGTTGTGCTTATATCATTATATGTTGATGACAAACGCAAACTTGAAGATGACGAAATAGTTGAATCACAATTAAAACCCGGTAAAAAACTTAAGTATATCGGTCAAAAATGGAGCGAGTTACAAACCATAAAATATAAAACCAATTCGCAACCCTTCTATGTTTTGATGGACCATAATGAGGAAAACCTTATTGAACCGGTGGGTTATACGCCAGACATTGAAGAGTATTATGGATGGCTACAAAAAGGAGTGGCCGCCTACAAAAAATAAAAACTTAAGTCGCTTATTTTAAGCAGTATTGCTTAATTTTAAATAATTTTAAAACTGATGGGATGATTTCTCCGGAAGAAAAATTGAAGACTACAGCATTGGAAAAGTATTTTGAGCCTTTCCGAAAGAACATCGTGGGCATTGACCAAGAATTTGATTCCCCTTTCGGTAGAAAAAAAATAATTTATACCGACTGGACCGCCAGTGGACGACTCTACGCTCCAATTGAAGAAAAAATGCTGAAGGATTTTGGCCCCTTTGTAGCAAATACCCACACCGAAACTTCTGTTACTGGTACGGCAATGACCAAAGCATATCACGAAGCACGTAAAATCATAAAAAAACACGTGAACGCTAACGAGAACGACGTTTTGATTACCTGTGAAAGCGGAATGACTGGTGCAATCAATAAGTTTCAGCGTATTTTGGGCTTAAAAATCCCTGAAAACTTAAAGCCCTACACCAAAATTCCCGATGAAATTAGGCCGGTAATTTTTGTGACCCACATGGAGCACCACAGCAATCAGACTTCTTGGCTGGAAACTATTGGCACCGTGGTGGTTGTTCCACCAAATGATAATGTTTTGGTGTGTATGAAAACTTTTGCCGAAACCGTAGAAGAATATAAAGATTACCCCATTAAAATTGCTGCCGTTACGGGCTGTTCCAACGTAACTGGAATTCAAACCCCATATCACGAAATAGCAAAACTGATGCACCAAAACGGTGGGCTTTGTTTTGTAGATTTTGCATGTTCTGCTCCCTATATTTCAATAAACATGCACCCTGAGGAAGAAGGCGCTCATTTAGATGCAATTTTCTTTTCGCCACATAAATTTTTGGGAGGTCCCGGTTCCAGCGGTGTGCTTATTTTCAATAATAATCTTTATAAAAATACCATCCCTGACAATCCAGGGGGCGGCACCGTTTCATGGACAAACCCCTGGGGAAACCACAAATATATTGACGATATTGAAACCCGTGAAGACGGCGGAACACCAGGTTTTCTTCAAACAATACGTACTGCGCTATCCATTCGCTTAAAGGAAAAAATGGGGGTTGAAAATATTTTGAAGCGCGAACACGAGCTATTAGAAATCATTTTTGAAAAACTTAATGAAATTCCAAACGTAAAAATTCTTGCGCCAAATACCGAAGATAGACTTGCGGTAATCAGTTTTTATATTGACAATCTGCATTTCAATCTCGGGGTAAAAATCCTTAACGACCGTTTCGGAATACAAACCCGTGGTGGTTGTTCCTGTGCCGGAACCTATGGCCATTACTTGCTTCACGTAGATCAGGAAACCTCAAACCGCGTAACTTGCGAAATTGACCACGGCGATTTGACTCACAAACCGGGCTGGATAAGGATGTCTATCCACCCCACAACGACCAATGCTGAAGTTGAATATGTATGCGATTCCATAAAAAAACTGGCCGAAAATTTTCCGGAATGGAGCAAAGAGTATCAATACAATTGCAAAAGCAATGAGTATATGCACCGGGAAGAAATAACTGATGACAAAATGAATGATTGGTTTACCTTTCAAGAATAACTTAAATCAGATTCAAGCAATTTGAAAAAACTTTTACTTTTCACTTTTCTTTTCCCCTTTTTCAGTTCTGCACAGGAATATGTTGATCTTTTTCGAATTGGATTCGGACAAACAATTAACAATAATTTTGAAGGAGTTGACAGCAGTACAAATGTGAAGTTTTTTGATGCAGGACTCACCTTTCCCGTAGTTCTCAATGAAAATCAAGCTATAATTACTGGGGCAGACATTAACATAAACAACGTCCAGCTTTTTCCAGAGGCTGAATATACTGGCCTTTACAGTACAAATCTTAAACTGGGATTAGCTTCAACTTGGTCAGAAAAATGGAGCACGACCATTGTTTTTCTTCCTAAGATTGCCTCAGATTATAAAAACATTTCTGGGAATGATTTTTACCTTGGAGGTTTCGCACTTTTAAAATTGAAGAAAAACGAAAACCTTAAATACCGCTTTGGTATTTATGCTTCACAGGAAGCATTTGGTCTTTTTACAACTCCCATTTTAGGTTGGTACTACTTAAGTCCCAACAAAAAATTTGAAATGGATATGAGTTTGCCCATTTCAGCAGATGTTAGTTACAAATTGGGCAGTACCACTTTAGGAATGGATTATTTCGGAATTGGGAGAAGCTATAATGTGCATTATGAAAACTTGCCAACCATTTACGCTGACCTCAGCTCTTTGGAATTTGCAGGATATTTGCAGTTCAATGCGTTAGAGGAAAGTGTTTTGCTGCGAGCAAAAGTGGGCTACTCCAGCAACAATTATGAAATGTATGCCGAGGGTGATAAAATGGACCTTGGTGTTTCAGCCTTTAGTTTTGGTGATGGCCGCACACAATTAAACCCTTCACTAAATGGTGGCATTTTTCTGAAATTTGAAGCTATTTATAGATTTCATATTCGTAAAAATCCCAAAACCCAAGCACCAAATTCCAAATAAATCCCGAAATAGAAATTTCAAAATTCAAACTTCCCAATCTGTTAGCTTCTCTAATAATCATTAAATGTTTGAATTATTATAAAAATTGATGTTTTTTTGGAATTGGTTGCTTGTTCTTTTAGTTCTATTTGGGTTTTGGAATTTAAAGTATTGGGATTTATTTTGAAAAAATTCTATCTTTAAAATATGGAAAGAACCTGTCCGGAGTGTGGTGATAAATTGATAGGGCGTGCTGACAAAAAATTCTGCAGCGATGCATGTCGGAATGCACACAATAATTCCCTAAACAAGGACAATAAAAATCTGGTTCGGAACATCAACAACCGACTTCGAAAAAACTACCGCATACTCGAAAAGCTGAATACCGAAGACAAAACAAAAACCACTAAAGACAAACTTTTACGAATGGGGTTCAGTTTTGATTACTTCACAGGAATCTACACAACAAAATCTGGATCTACATATTATTATTTATATGACCAAGGATACCTCCCCTTGGATAATGATTTTTATCTTTTGGTGAAAAAAGATCTTAAATAAGCGGTTTAAATTTTAAGAGTATTAACTGCATAAGCCTGTGTAGGCTTTAATTTGGCAAATCATTCTACATAATGCAACACTCCTTTAACCTGCGTGGTTTCGTTTATAAAGTATATTTAAAAATCAAACAAGAAACTACTTTAATATGAAAACAAAAAAAATTTTTAATGATGCCAAATCTTACGCAATCTTTCCGAATGTTGGAAAGGGAGCCATAATTATAGGCACCGCCTCTGGAAATGGCGCGGTATATGAACGAGGAGTTTTAGTAGGAATGGCTAACTTGAAGCAGTTGGACGTTGGCGCGCAGATAGGAGGAAAAACTTACTGCGAAATTATTTCCTTCAAAACAGATAAAGCTGTACAGAAGTTTATGGACGATGATTTTCAATTTGGCGCAAATATGTCGGCTATTGCCGTAAATCAAGCCCCACCTTCGTTTGATGTTACCTATATAACGGAGTAGCTGTCTTCACACTTCCCAAAGAAGGATTGATGGCGGAAGTATCAGTTGGTGGGCAAAAATTTGATTTTGAGGATTTTGACTAAATTTCTCTATTTATAAAATTTTCATTTAAATATTTTTAAAACCGTTTTGAGTGTTTGTTACTTGAAACGGTTTTTCATTTCCTATCATTATTAAAAAAATCGTCCGGAAAATTCCCGGACGACTTCATTCTAACAATCAATAATTATGAAAAATTATTCTTTCAATAAACGCTTTGTTATTGTTCCGTACTTGCCAATTATCTTAACATAATAAGAAGCAGCAGCAAGCAAGTTCACATCTATTGGTTTCACAGAACCCATTTCACGAAGGTCAGAAACTTGAACCAATCTGCCCCTTAGGTCATAAATCTCTAATCTTTCAAGATCAATATGCTGCGGGTTGCTTATGTTCAACATGTTCTTGGCTGGATTTGGATACATCATTATGCTTCCAAGCGATTGACTGTTGTCTCCAGTACCAAGTACACTTTCAACCGTAAGTTCGAAATCACAGGTAGCCATATTTCCGTATTCGTCCGTTGCCGTTAGCGTGATGGTATATGTACCATCTGATAATGGCGTACCCGCTACAGGGTCTTGGGTGGTAATGGTTACCGGATCTGTACAATTATCTATTGCTGTAGCTTCACCCGTTCCGAAGTAATCCGGAACAATATAGAACAGGTTACCAGCTCCTGGATCTACAGTTTGGTCTGCTGGGCAGGTAATTTCAGGTGCTAAGAGATCAACAACCGTTACAACGGCATTACAGGTAGAAAGGTTTCCGTTGTTATCCTGGCTAAACACTTGTACAGTCACCGGAGTACCAATATCTGCACAACTGAACTGAGTTATGTCCACGGCCACCGTAAAAATACCACAAGCATCATCGTTGGATGCAATCACATCTGTTGGATCCAGAGTAGCAGTACCATCAGCACCCAGCTCCAAAGTGAAGTCTTGACAAACAAGTACAGGGCTGGTATTGTCTTCCACCGTTACAATGGCGGTACAAGTGTCAGTGTTTCCGTTAACATCTGTTACAGTAAGTACAACAGTGTTGTCCCCTATATTTGAGCAGTCAAAGGTGTCGATGTCAAGGTCATAGCTTGCAATGCCGCAGGCATCTGTGCTACCGTTGTCTATATCCGTTCCAAGAATAGTTACCGTTCCCGTTACGGGGTCAAGCTCCACGGTTATGTTTTGGCAGGCTACTACAGGTGCGGTCACGTCCTCTACCGTTACGATGGCGGTACAGGTGGAAACGTTGCCGTTTACATCTGTAACTGTCAAGACCACGTTGTTATCGCCAACATTGGAACAGTCGAAGGTGTCAATATCTATTGAAATATTCGCCACACCACAGTGGTCGGTGCTTCCACCGTCCACATCGCTCGCAACAATGCTTGCGTTACCAAATTCATCCAATTGGATGGTTATGTTTTGGCAGACCGCCTCGGGAGCTTCATTGTCAACCACAGTAATGATAAAGCTGCACGTATTTGTGTTTCCGTTTACATCGGTTACAGTGAACTCAATGGTGGTCGCCCCCACTGGGAACATACTTCCGCTTGGATCGCCCATCGTCTGCACTACAGTTGCAACACCACAGTTATCCGAAGTGATCGGCATTGGGAAGTTTACTATCGCGGAGCAGAAACCTGCGTCAGTGCTTACCGTAATGTCCGCGGGACAGGCTATGGCCGGTGGAATACTGTCCTCAACCGTTACTATAGTAGTACATTGCGAACTGTTTCCGTTCACGTCTGTCACTGTTAGTGTAACGGTATTGGGACCTACATTGCTACAGTCAAAATCCGTCATGTCTATTGTAGTGCTCGCAACCCCACAGTTGTCCGTGCTTCCATTTTCAATATCGGCAGCCGTGATGCTTGCAATTCCGTTGGAATCAAGTTGGATGGTGAAAGGAGCGGCACAGTTGGCCACGGGGGCTTCGGTATCGTTTACGGTCACATCAAAGCTACAAGTTGCTGTGTTCCCAGAGGCATCGGTGACCACAAAGGTATTGGTGGTGGTACCCACGGGGAAGATTTCGCCCGAGGCCAATCCTGAAGTTTGTTCTATACCACTATCATTCATTTGTAAAATATATCTAATTACGAACGCAGTCGATACATCATTCCAAAGACCGGTATTAGTTTCCATAAGGGTAAAATCCTCATTTCCGGAATTATTGGGTTCTCCAACATTCCAGTTCGTATATGTTACGGTTGAGCCATCATGCCAAACAAAATTTCCTTCACTGGCAACATCATTGAATCCAATAAGCACAAAATCTGTAATTCCAACATTGGAAACTGCTTGTCTCAAAAATTCATTTTGATTGGAATCTTCAATAGCGGCTACATATCCGCCATTTGCAATTGCGTCTGTTAAAGCATCTGGCCCGCTGAAATTATTTTCGGACACATAAAAGCTTTTACCTTGGTTATAACCCAAATAGGTAAAGCCGGTAAGGTTTGTGGGAGGTAATGTACAGTTGTCATTTGCAATTGGATCCGCATACGTAACTACGGCACCACATTCACCTGGATCATTGTCCTGGGTTATAGCTCCAGGGCAGGTTATGGTAGGGGCCTCGGTATCATTAACTGTTACAGACATAGTACATGTAGCTGTATTTCCGGAGGCATCCGTTGTGGTCCAAATAACCGTTGTTGTTCCTATGGGGTAAAATCCTGAGGCGTCTGCCGTTCCATTAAAATCATTTGTCAAGTTATAATCGGCTATATTATAGTTGGCAGTTAATTGATAAGCCTCCTGAACTCCGCCGCAGCTTAAATCAACCACATCGGGATCAGCTTTTAGGACAAAAGTTAGATCTGTGCCGTAACTACCTATCCAACTGTTCCAAGTCGCTTCGGTAATCGTTGCGTTTACCATTACAATTTCACTGCACAAAACATTCAGGTTGCACCCAAAATAGACTTGGCTCCCATCGGGCCCTTCTAGGTCGAAGCAATTATCATTGCTATAAAAATAACCACTAAAGGTAATATCCAATGAAACATCAGAAGTTGCCACGGAAACATTTTCAATAGTGGACGGGGTATCCAACAAAGGTTCGAAAGGCGCCCCCGAATCATCAAAAATAAATGGTGTGTTTGGTCCATTGATGACGGTTGCGACTGATGAAGGACAGCTTTCAGTTACGATAGGAATTGGCACAGTTACATTTGCACCGCAAATTCCAGGATCATTGTCCTGTGTAATATTGCTGGGGCAGGTTATGGCGGGTGCAATAGTATCTTCAACGGTTACCGTGGCCGTACAGGTTGCGGTATTTCCAGCCTCGTCGGTAACGGTTAGCACTACGGTATTTGATCCAATATTTGCACAAGAGAAAGTATCAATATCTAAACTAAGGGAAATATTCCCTTCAGGGTCACTACTGCCATTGTTTATATCGCTTGGTAGGATCGTTACAATCCCGGAAGCATCCAAGGAGGCAGTAATGTTTTGACAGACTGCCGTAGGGGGAGTGGTATCGGCTTCTGCTATAATTGTAAAGCCATAATTATTATTACTTATGCCGTAATAAGATAAAGCACATCCATTCGCCCCAGACCATCCGCACCTTGAAATTAAACTTTCAGCTGGTTCACCTGGTGGATGAGCTCCAGTAATAACTGTTTCATTGGTTACCAATACATTGTCTTCAATGGAAGCGTGTAGCATAATGGCAATAAGGTTGTCCGTCTGCCCATACACATTTAAATTGGGATAAGTAAAGGTAACCGAATATCGTCCGGCAATGGGAGTAATAGTTTGTGTTAAAACTGAACCGGGTATTAAAACCCCAGACCCACTACCACAAGGGGTTCCAGTGCCCGCACCGGAACATTCCGAATAAATACTCATTGTAAGATCATAAGGGGAAAGATTTCCTCCTGCGTTGTAGAGATCTACGGTAATCGAGGTAATTAATCGATTGGTTCCCGCCAAAACGATACGTTCACCGGAACTTGCCGTTGGATCTCCAGAAGGAGTAATCGTCCCTGAGAATGATCCAGCATGGGTGGTTTCATAAATTGTTACCGGAGCTCTATTGGATTGTTGGGGAGCGTTTACATAACGTGTTGGCTGATTTAGATGCTCAGCCCGAATGGATTCAATTTGGTTTATTTGTTCTTGGGAAAAAAGCGTTCCCAAGCTAAATAAAGCCATTAAAAATAAAAAAATAATTTTCTTCATAATTGATTTGGTTGTAGTTAGTTAAGGCTGTTTGGCATTAAAAACATACTATTTTATCCATAGTAAATGCCCTATAATATATTCATTGCAAGCTACAATCATTCTATTCTTTATGAAATACGTAGTGCTACGAAATCCATACGTATTAATACGTACAACCAAAAAGGGTACTTTTTTAGGAAAATAAATACAAAAGGGTTTTGGTTTTTAAGGGGTCTCCTCGCTATTTCTTCGGCGTTTGCATTTAGTTGTTTTTCGAGATAGAACAGCCCATAGAGTTCTGGATAGTAGAAGTATTCGGCAATACCACCGGAGTTTTCGGTAAGATTGCCATCTGCATTGTAGAGTGAAATACGAAGGGTTCTACCGCTTTTATCTATTTTGTGTACATAATTGAAGTTAATTGTTGTTTCACCCAAAAAGGTTTCTTTTCGCGGAAATAATTTTTCACCTAAATTTCTGTTTTTTGCGGATATTATAATTTGATACCTTTGAAAAAATATTGAGAGGGCTTTCATGACTATAGAAAAAAACCTTAAGGAGCGTATCAAAGAGCTTACTTGTCTGTATGAAGTTTCTTCAATTATCGTAAATAACGATTACAAGGAACTCGACAAAACACTCTTTTCCATTGCATTAAGTCTTCGAAAAGCTTTACAATTTAGTAAACAAGCAACGGTTGAAATCAATTCGGAACCGTTCCATCTCCTCTCTTCTACACTTCCAAAAAAAACTGTCTTTATTGAAAGCTATCTTACTATTTTCAATGAGCCGAAAGGATATATAAAAATCCATTATCCCGCAGATAAATTCACCAAAAAGGATTTTTTAAAGGAAGAAAAAAAACTGCTGAAAAACGTGGCAATCAATGTTGGTGATCTTTTGGAACGCGTTGCCATCCGCGAAAACGAAGCCATCGTAAAACGAAAAATGGAACACGCGGACCGTTTGAGTATCTTGGGTGAAATAACTGCGGGAATCGCCCACGAGCTCAATACGCCACTCGCCAATATTCTAGGTTTCGCTGAACTTTTAAAAAGCAAGCAAAAAGAAAGCACACAAGCTGGTAAAGACCTCGATAAAATTATAAACAGCGCCATTTTTTCGCGCGAAGTAGTAAAAAAACTGATGTTCTTCGCATGCGAAATGCCACAGAATTTGGGTCAGACCGATATAATTCCCGTGATAAACGAAGCGATGAATTTGCTGGACCCGACGTTTAAAAAGAACGAGGTAAAATACAAAGTATTTCTCCCGAACAGCCCCGTTTTATTAAAAGCGGATACTATCCAACTTACGCAGGTAATCTTCAATCTGGTACTGAATGCTATTTACTTTTCCCCAAAAGATGGTTTGATAAAAATCATTTTGGAAGAAACAAAAAAGAAAATAACACTTAAAATTTCAGACGAAGGCCCCGGCATTTCGGCTGAAAACGTGCAGAAAATATTCCAGCCTTTTTTTACAACGAAAACCGTTGGCGATGGTTCCGGTTTGGGATTGAGCGTTGTTCACGGAATTATTCGTAGTCACCGCGGAACCATAGATTATCAACCAAATATTCCTAAGGGCGCCACTTTTATTATTACTTTTCCAAAACAATAAAGCCGATGCTTCAAAAGGAAAACATACTGATAGTAGATGACGACATCAATATTTTGGAACTACTCCAACGGCATCTTCATTCACTGGATTACCACACTTACAAAGCTATCTCCGTAAAAGAGGCCGTCTCCATTTTGCGCGATACCGAAATAGATTTATTGATTACAGATCTAAAAATGCCCGAAGTTGACGGTTTCCAGCTCATTCAGTTTGCTTCGGAACATTACCCGAATATGCCAAAACTGGTGGTTACGGGTTATCCTTCTGTACAGGATGCGCTTTCTGCAATAAAATCCGGTGCCGTGGATTATTTGGTGAAACCATTTACAAGGAAAGAGTTGAAACAAGGCGTTTTGAAATCGCTTTCCACAAAACCGAAACGAAAAACAGCAACAAAAACTTCCGAAGCAAAAAAATACAACGAAATAATTGGCGAAAGCGAAGCAATTAAAAACGTAACCCAAATAATTGAACGCGTAAAAGACAATAAAGCCACCATTTTCATAAGCGGCGAAAGCGGTACGGGGAAAGAACTTGTGGCGCGCTCCATCCATTACAACGGCAAATTTTCACGCGCACCCTTTATTGCGGTGAACTGCGGCGGAATTCCCGAAAACCTTTTGGAATCTGAACTTTTTGGGTACGTAAAAGGCGCCTTTACAGGAGCCAATGACGATCGCGAGGGATTTTTCCAAGCTGCTGAGGGCGGAACTATTTTCCTCGATGAAATTGGGAATGCTTCCCTTTCAGTACAGTCCAGACTTTTACGGGTTTTGCAGGAAAAGGAAGTGGTTAAAGTTGGCTCGCGAAAAAGTGAAAAAATAGACGTCCGCGTGATTGCCGCCACAAACAGCGATTTAAAGGAAATGATTGCTAAGGAAACCTTTCGGGAAGACCTTTTTTACAGATTGACGGTCGTAGAAATTGATGTGCCTCCGCTTCGTGACCGAAAAGAAGACATTCCGTTGTTAGCTGATAAATTCCTTTTTAAGTATGGCAACGAATACAAAGACCGATACATAACCATTGATACCGAAGCACAAGCCCTTTTGCAGCGTTATGATTGGCCGGGAAACATTCGGGAATTGGAAAACGTGATTCAGCGCGCCGTGATAATGTGTGACAGAACAATAGGCATAAAAGATTTGCCCGATACCTTAAAATACCAAATAAACTTCCCCGAAGATGGCCTGCTTTCCTTAAAGGAAATGGAGAAGAAATACATTCATAAAGTACTTGCCGCAACTGACAACAACCAAACCAAGGCTGCAGAAATCCTTAAAATAGACCGTAAAACACTACGCGGGAAAACGAAAAAATAGCAATAAAACATAAAAATATAAAATCCCAATTTCCAAAAACACTTCTTTGGATTTTGGGATCTTTCTTTTTTGGAATTTCATTTCACTGGGTAATTTTTCCCCAATGCGGAAAATATTCCTCAACCACTCCATTCTGAATACTTCATCTTAAAATATTTAAAATACTGTTTCAAAGACTGTTATGTTTTAATTTCAAAAAAACCCTATCTATGGCATATCTCTTGCCAACTAGGAATGGCAAACGATAAGCAACTATGAATACAAATCCTATAAATATTTGCAATAGATGTGTACACGCAGCTTATTGCATATTAACGCACAACCAAAGCACAGTATTTTCATGTAGCGAATTTGATGAAACTCAACACCAAATTCCTACCCCGATATTAAAAATTAAAAAAAGAAAGCCAGAACTGGTAACTATTTAAAACAATTACTAAAATGACAAATACACAAACCGTGGAAAAACCGCAACCTGTAAAAAGAGGAATGTTGGACAATGTGTTGGAACAATTCAACAGCGCTGCAGACAAAATAGATCTGAATCCAAACGTTCGCAAAATTCTTAGCATTACTAACACTGAAATTATTATTCACTTCCCAGTTCGCATGGACAATGGTGATGTGGAAATATTCACCGGTTACCGTGTGCAGCATAACAACGCACTTGGTCCATACAAAGGTGGTCTTCGCTATCACCCAACGGTAGATATTGACGCCGCCCGTGCTTTAGCAATGTGGATGACATGGAAAACTTCTCTGGCCGGTTTGCCTTATGGAGGTGCTAAAGGAGGAATCCAGATTGACCCTTCAAAATATTCAAAAGGTGAATTGGAACGAATTACACGTAGATTTACTTATGCATTGGGCGAAAATATAGGCCCAGAACACGATATTCCCGCCCCAGACGTAAACACCAATGACCAAACCATGGCTTGGATCGCAGATACGTATATGAGTACGAAAAGTACCAGCGAACGTTCTAAAAACCAACACGTAGTTACAGGAAAACCCGTTGGTAGTGGAGGTTTGGAAGGCCGTGACCGCGCCACTGGTTACGGTGTGTTTTTGACCATTAAATTTTGGGCAGAAAAAAACAACGAGAGCCTTAAAGGAAAAACATTTATTGTTCAAGGTTTCGGTAATGTAGGTTATTGGGCAGCACATTTCTTGGAAAACGAAGGTGCGAAAATGGTAGGTGTTCAGGATGCCTTCGGAAGTGTTCAAAACAAAGAAGGTATTAAGGTTGAAGATCTTTTCAATTTCGGAAAAGCGAATAACGGCAGTATTGTAGGTTTCCCAGAAGCTTCGCCTATGGAGGGTAAAGATTTCTTCGCTTTGGATTGCGATATCTGTATTCCCGCAGCTTTGGGCAACCAGATTACGGCACAAAACGCAAGTTCAATAAAAGCAACTTTAATTGCTGAAGGTGCCAATGGCCCAACAGATGTTGAAGGCGAGAAAATATTGATGGAACGTGGTATCACGATCATTCCAGACATTATGTGCAATTCCGGCGGCGTGATTGGAAGCTATTTTGAATGGCTTCAAAACCGTAACGGAGAACTTTGGCAAATGGACGAAATTTTGGAGAAACTGGAGAAAAAACTTCGCTCAACCTTTAAAAAAGTTACTGCCTATTCTGAGGAAAAAGAAATTGATATGCGCACGGCAGCTTTTGCAATCGCTATCGAAAGAATTGAAAAAGCCTATGTGCTTAGAGGGATTTTCCCATAATTAATTTTGAATCCTTAAAGATGGGACATCTATCCCTGTTGTTTCAAAAAGCAACGATGTCCCTTCTTTAATTAATAATGAAATAGAAACCATGAAATATGGAAATTTGATATTAGAGAAAAAAGAATACGTTTTTTTGAAGCGTTTACTGAACGTTACCGGTTATTATAAAGACGAAAATACCAAGGTTTCCCTTAAAAAATTAAGCGGTGAGCTAACAAGTGCAATCATTTATGACCACGAAGAAATGCCAGCAGATGTAATTCGGTTTAATAGTCTTGTTACAGTTCAGTCCGGAACATGGCAAACAGAATTTCAGTTGGTAATCCCAACTGAGCGCGATATTGCGGCAAACAAAATTTCCATTTTAGCCCCAATGGGATCGGCCGTAATGGGTTATGCGGAAGGCGATTCCGTAATTTGGAATTTCCCAAATGGCACTAAAGAACTGAAAATTACCAATGTTAAGCAGGCTGAAAAACCTATCGATATTGATGTACTATCATAGTATTTACAATTAACAATTTTTACTAATCATCATGCAGATTTACGATCACGACTCCCCAGAAGCAATAACTTTTAAAAATAGTTCCATAGAACTGGACAACTGGATTGAGCACATCAATTATATTGAAAAAGAGATTACCAATCTGTTGAATCTTGGAAGAGCAGAACTTTCAAAAGTCTTTGACTTTCAAACTATACTTGATAAACTGGTTCGTGAAAAAGAAACAAATGCTAAAATCATTGGTGCTTTTTTAAAATATAAAGAAGGTTTGCCAAAAGCCGCAGAATGTGAAGATGTTGATTGTGATATGTTTTATATAACAGAACATAAAAGGTTTAGAAAAACCTATTTGGAGTATTTAAAAAAATACAGGGAAGTTAAAGAAGAATACTTCAATGCGATAAGCAAATAGTTTATAAAAAAGAATACAACTTCAATAAAATTTTATGATTGAACAGTCGCAGCCCAAGACCATAGGAATCCTTAAAACCCCAAACGATCCGAGGGTTTGTTTGTTGCCCAAAGAAGTGAAACGTCTTACCGGAGAGTTGAAGCTCAACATCCTTTTTGAGTCCGGGCTGGGCAGTTCGCTTCAAATTGATGATGCAGAATATGTGCAGGCAGGAGCAAGCTGCTTGCCAAAAGAAACAATTTTTAAAAATTCGGATACCATTGTATCCATTAACCATACTTTTAGCGAAGTGGAAATGAAGGGGGGTTGTTGCTTCATTGGTATTTTCAACCCCCTCTTTCATGATTCCAAACTCGCTATTTATCAAAAACACAGAGCTACGGTTTACAGTTTAGACCTTCTGCCACGAACTACTCTGGCGCAATCAATGGATGTTCTTTCTTCCATGCAATCTTTGGCAGGGTATAGAGCCATTATTAAGGCTTCTGAAATCTATAATGGTGTATTTCCAATGTTTACAACTGCTGCCGGAACGCTTACGCCAGTAAAAATATTAGTGCTAGGCGCAGGTGTTGCAGGTTTACAAGCTATCGCCACCGCCCGTCGTCTGGGTGCCATAGTAGAAGCTTTTGATGTTCGTAAATCTGCAGGAGAAGAAGTGAGAAGTCTTGGCGCAACCTTTATTGAAGTGGAAGGCTATACTGAATCTTCAAATGCAGGTGGTTATGCCGTGGAACAAAGTGAAGAATACCAAAGAAAGCAGAAAGAGCTAATCCACAACCATATTTTAACCGCAAACATCGTAATAAGCACCGCGAATATTCCCGGAAGAAAAGCGCCTTTATTAATTGAAACCCGTTCTGTGGAAGCGATGCTACCCGGTAGCGTTATAATTGATTTGGCTGCCGAACAAGGCGGAAACTGCGAACTTTCAAAAAATAAAGAAACAATCAATCACAACGGAGTTGCTATTTTAGGAAACTCAAGCCTTGCTGCAGAAATTCCTCTGGCTGCCTCAAAATTACTTTCAAATAATTATTTCTCTTTTTTAAAATATAAGCAAAAGGCAGAAAACCAAAATGATGATCCATTGCTAACCGCTTCACAAATAATGGAAGAAGGTGAATGGACTCACCAATATTTCGCCAAACAACTACAACCAGCTTAAATTATGGAGTTCATAAATCAACACATTCAAGAAATTTATTTTGTTATTTTCTGTGTCTTCATTGGCATAGAAGTAATAGCTAATGTTCCCGCTATTCTGCACACCCCGCTTATGAGTGGCGCCAATGCTATTAGTGGCGTTATTCTGGTTGGGGCAATCATTGTAATGCTTCGGGTACCGGCGAATGATTACCTCAATCTCACTTTAGGGGGAATCGCGGTTTTTCTCGGTACCCTAAACATTTCCGGTGGATTTTTCGTTACCGGAAGGATGTTCAAAATGTTCAGTCAAAAAAAATAATTCCTTAACTTATTCTATATACTCAATACTGAAAGACGAAAAACATAAGGCTACTCACACATAAATACTTCCTTATGTTTTAGTCTTTTTTTAAATTATTCAATTTCAAAAAAACAACTTCAGAATAAAAAACCCATGTACGCAATCATAGAAGTAGGTTATTTAATTGCCACCCTTTCCTTTTTGGGAGGATTGAAATTTATGAGTTCCCCAAAAAACGCAAAGACAGGAAACCTAATAGCCGCAATGGGTATGGTTTTGGCCGTAGTGCTTACCTTTTTGGCCGCGATAACAGCAACTGTTCCCTACACCAATTTAATAATTATGCTTTTGGCAATTGCTGTTGGGACCCTAATAGGCAAAAGACTTTCAGACAAAGTACAAATGACCGGGATGCCACAATTGGTTTCTTTGTTCAATGCAACTGGAGGTGGCTGTGCAATGCTCTTGGGGCTAGTGGAAGCCAACCAAATGGATCCTGCAACCACGATTATCAGTAATCAAATTCTTCTTATTTCAGGTTTGGTTACGGGCGCAATTGCATTAACCGGAAGTATAATCGCAGAACGAAAACTGGCCGGAAAAGTGAAAGATAGACGCAGTAAAACCGTCATCTTTTCTGCAAGAATACTTTTAGGGTTGATGATTTTATTACCCGTCCTTTACTTCATCGGCATTATTCCAATTGGCTTTACCGCTTTTATGTATGTTTTGGCAACGTTGGCAATGGTTTATGGCGTGCTTTTCGTGCTGCCCATCGGTGGGGCGGATATGCCTGTTGTAATTTCACTTTTAAATAGTATTACAGGTATTGCCACAGCCTTCGCAGGTTTTGTTTACGGAAACAAGGCGATGATTGCCGGGGGTATTTTTGTTGGTGCAGCAGGTATTTTGCTTACACTCTTAATGTGTAAAGCCATGAATCGTTCCTTGCTGAAAGTGCTTGCCGGAACTTTTAAAAAGAGTAAAAATGGGGTAGTTGAAGAAGAGCAGGACATAAAGGAAATCAGCATTTCCGAAACCGCGCTTTCTCTTTCCTTCGCCCAAAAAGTGGCTATAGTTCCCGGCTACGGACTTGCAGTTGCACAGGCTCAGCATATTTGTGGACAATTGCAGCAATTGTTGGAAAAACGAAATGTGGAAGTAAATTACATCATACATCCGGTTGCAGGAAGAATGCCAGGCCATATGAATGTTTTGTTAGCCGAAGCTAATGTGGATTATTCCCGTTTAAAGGAAATGGACGAGGGCAATGAAAACATGGAACAATACGATACTGTCTTGGTTTTGGGCGCAAACGATGTTGTAAACCCAGCGGCAGAGAACAATCCCGACAGCCCAGTTTATGGAATGCCCATAATCCGGGCTTATGAAAGTAAGCAAGTAATCGTAATGAAACGCAGTATGGGCAAAGGATATGCAGGAGTGCAGAACGATCTTTTTGGATTGGAAAATTGCAGTATTCTTTTTGGCGATGCGAAGGCTTCCTTGCAGGAAATTGTGAACCAGTTGAAGTTGATTTAATTTTTACAAAGCCATAATTACTAAAATAGCGCCCACAGAAATAAAGATCCACAACGAAACCCCCAGAATCATCGGTTTCCAACCTGCGGATTTTATTTTTTTTATGGAAAGTCCTGCGCCAATCAAAAATAAGGTTAGTACCAATAATGATTTTGAAACACGTGTAATTCCATTTGTCAATTCATCGGGAATGGCGAGATAACTATTTAAAACAATAGCTAAAATAAAGAGAAAAATAAAATAGGGAACTTTCACGCCTTTGTCTTTTCCCTTAAAAAGAAATACCGAAAGCAATGAAAGCGGAATAATCCAAAGTGCCCGAGCAAGTTTTACGGTTGTTGCTACTTTTAATGCTTCGTCCCCAAATGTGTAAGCTGCCCCAACAACCGAACTGGTATCGTGAATGGCGATAGCGCACCAAAGACCAAATTGATGTTGGGTCATTTCAAGTAAATTCCCAATGGGCGGAAAAACAATCAACGCGATAGAATTCAGCAGAAAAATTACGCCCAGCGAAATTGAAATATCCTTTTCGGATGCATTAATAACTGGAGAAACGGCAGCAATGGCGCTTCCACCGCAAATCGCTGTTCCAGAACTTATGAGATGGCTGCTTTTTCGATTCATTTTTAAAAGTCTTCCCAAAAAAAAACCCAGTATCAAAGTAATGGAAATTGAAAAAACAGTAAGTAAAAAGCCATCCTGACCCGCGGCAAGTGTTTCTTTTAAATTCATTCCAAAACCTAAACCTACAACTGCTATTTTCAATAACCAGTTAACTGCCTTGCTATTCAATGTTAAAAAAGGATGGCCTAAAAAATAGGAAAACAAAAAACCGCCAACCAACGCTACCGGACTACTCACATAACCCAAAATGCAAAGTACCATACATATTACAAAAAGTACTTTTACCAACGTTTCATTTTTTTTGGAAACTTCTTTCATTTCAATTAATTGCTCTGCTTTTCTTCGCTTTCTTTTTCCTTTTTTAAAACCACGGTTCTGTAGGGGAACGGTATTTCAATCCCTTCTTTATCGAAACGTTTTTTTATACTTTCCAGCAAATCACAGCGCATATCAAAAGCGTCTGAAAAATTTCGGGCCCATACCCAGGCGCGAATGGTTACGGATGAATCATTTAGCGAAATTAGTGCAACTCTTACCACAGGAAGGCCTTCTTTGATTTCAATTGGGGTACGGTTGTCCATAACACGCGGGTGCTTTTCGCTTTCTTCCTGCATGATTTTTTTTGCCAAATCTATATCACTGTCATAAGAAATTCCAATTTCAATGCGTTCGCAGACTTTCGTCTCTCCCAAATCGTAATTAATAAGCTTTTCTTTGTTGATAATTGCGTTTGGAATAACGATCATTTTATTTTCAAAATTTCGGATTACGGTGTGCCGAAGCGTGATATCCACAACAGTCCCTACCATAGTGTCCGTAACTTTAACAACATCACCAATTTTAAAGGGCTTAAATGAAATAATAAAAATTCCGCCCACTAGATTTGACAAGGCTTCCTGCGAAGCGACCCCTGCAATAATCGCAATAACGCCTGCTCCACCAAGCGCGGTTTTCGCAATGCCTTCCAGGGAAGGGAATGCTAAAAGCCCAAAAAGAATTCCCGTGATATAAATTCCGATTACGGCTACATAACGCAAGAATTTAAAACTGGTGGGGTCCTGCGCGTTTAAAATCTTTCGCTGAATACTTCTGCGAAACCACATATTTGCAGAAGCCGCGCTCACTATGGTTACAACGGCCAGAATTCCCAAATACAAAATGAGCTTAAAATTATGCCTTAACGCACTGTACTTTTCTTCATTCGCAAAAAGAAAACTTAGAGCTATAAGCCCTAAAACTAACCACAACGCATCCAGAATCCGTTTTACCCAATTTACTGCTTTGGATTGCTCAGCAGGATATTTTTTTTGCTCTTGCTTCAGTAACCATTTGTGGAGTTGGTTGGTAAGAAACCGCAGAAAAAGTACTGAAACAATTATGACCAACGTATAAATAAGCTGCGATTTGTATGTTTCAAAAAAATCTATCATAAAAATTAAAACTCTTTACAATCTCAATTTATAAAAAATTGTCAAGGCAGAGGTTTTTTCAGTCATTACTTTACAAAAAAAATCTCCGTTGTTGCAAGTAAAACCCCAAAAGTACTAAATGAAAACCTGTGAAACTTCAAAATAACTTTTAATCTTTTCAGCTATTATTAAAAAATTGGCTGAATGCAAAATTTGAATTCATTGTTTTTCCCAACTTAGGACTTCAAAAGATTTAATACCTTTAAACTCCAATTAAAAATTCTGTTTATGAGACCTTTTTCTGCCAAAATTCTAATCCTCTCGGTTGCATTTCTTTTTTTAAATTTTTCTGTAAAAGCCCAGGCTTTGAGCGGTCAACAAATTGACAGCCTCGTTCAAAAAACAATGAAGACCTTTGACGTGCCCGGAATGGCGGTTGCAGTTTTGAAGGATGGCAAAATCTATCATAAAAATACATACGGCGTGCGTTCATTAAAAACAAATGACGCAGTAAATGAAAACACACTTTTCGGTGTGGCCTCAAACACCAAGGCTTTTACCACTGCTGCTTTGGGCCAACTTATTGACAAAGGAAAACTAACTTGGGACACGAAAGTAACTGACGTTATTCCCGAATTTCAACTTTCAGATTCATATGTAACGCGCGAATTTACAGTGCGCGATTTAGTTACCCACCGAAGCGGTTTGGGCCTGGGTGCCGGCGATTTGATGGTTTTTCCGGCAAATAATACCACGACCAAAGCCGAAATGATCCACAACCTGCGGTATTTAAAACCTGTATCCTCTTTCCGAAGCAAGTTTGATTATGATAATTTGCTTTACATTGTTGCAGGCGAAGTAGTTGCAAGGGTTTCTGATAAAAGCTATGACGATTATATTGCAGAAAACTTCTTTAAACCATTGGGAATGGACCGTTCCTTTCTTTCCATTCCAAAAATTAAAGCAGACAATAATAGAATTGACGGCCATGCCCCGGTAAATGGGAAGCTGGAGTTAACGGGTGATACCTTTACACAAATCGCTACGCCAGCCGGTGGAATTTTCGCTTCCATCAACGATATGAGCACTTGGGTACAGGCGCAATTGAACGATGGAAAATATGGCGAAAATTTAGAGAAAAGTCTTTTCAGCAGTAAAGTACATAATGAAATGTGGACGCCACAAACCATCTTAAGAAGTGGAAAAGGTCCGTACAACACACATTTTTCAGCCTATGGTCTTGGTTGGTTTTTGAGTGATGTGAATGGTTATTTCCAGGTTGCGCACACGGGCGGATTGAATGGAATAGTGAGTCAAGTTACCCTTATTCCAGAGATGGATCTTGGGATTATCGTGCTTACCAACCAACAAAGTGGTTCTGCTTTTACGGCGATTACCAATTCAATAAAAGATGGATATTTCGGCATAAAAGGAGAAGACAGAATTAAACAATACAACGAGCGAAGATTGGCTGGCGAAAAAGCGGCAGACAGCATTGTTACAGAAGTGGAAAAAAACATTGCGGCACAACTTAAAACCAAAGCTTTCAAACCCGATCCGGCAGATTATACAGGCACTTATAAAGATGTTTGGTTTGACGATGTTAGCATCAGTGCCATAGATGGAAACCTTCATTTTAAAGCCGAAAAATCTCCAGATTTGACTGGTCCAATGACTTTTTACAAAGGAACAACCTATGTAGTGCGCTGGAACGATGCTTCATTAAAAGCAGATGCATTTGTTACTTTCAGTTTGGATACCGAAGGCAAAGCCAATGGTTTTACCATGAGCCCTATTTCGCCTCTGACAGATTTCAGTTATGACTTTCAGGATTTGGATTTTAGGAGATTGGAATAAATGCAACATTTTTTTGGAGCTCCATTTTATTTCTGGTTTACTCTTTCTTAAAAAAGAAAATTGAAATTATAATAAAACCCATTCCAGTGAGAATCGGCAGTACTATTTTCAGCCAATATCCCTGACACTATCATTCCTATTGCAATTAAAACGGGCATTACTAAAAGTATCTTTTTTATAGGGGCCATTGTTGCCAGTAGTTTTTCTAGGCTCCAATTATACATTTTGGTCTTATACAATAAATTGAATAAAGATTACCTTGTCAGATAATGGTTTCGGGCTTTGTGTTCGGGCGGGGTTCGGAGCACAAAACTGTCAACCAGCGCTGAACTTGAATAGAAGCACAAGGCTACAAGTATGCACGTCAACCGCCTGAAACAAAACCTGTGTTGCAGGCGTTTTCTATTTTTTGTTTCCTATTAATTTATCCAGTTCAGCCTTCAAATTAGAGGTCAAAAATTCAACTTTTTTAATTTCTGATATACACTCTGTATTGATGGGAGCTGTTGGCAAATCAAAAAAATCCTTTACCAGATTTTGGGTGCAATCGCTATATGTTGCTGCTGAGTGGGAAGCATTGGGTATAATGACCATTTTGGCATTGGGCATTTGCTGAATGGTAGAATAACCATAAGAAATGGGACATCCGGGGTCAAACTCGCAATTCAGGACCAAGGTAGGCAGTTCACTTTTGATTGGTTCGTAATATGAGGCATCAGGGGATTCTGGTCTGAACGCATAATAAATGTCAAATTCTTCCTTCTTGGCTAAAGATTTCAAATAGGAATATTCTTTTGACAGGTAGGAGGCGGTTTCTTCATACGTTCTGGGTTTCCATTCGTAACCACTTATGGCGAAATAATGAAAATCATTTACTTTTCCGTAGGCATCCCCGCCTATACCATCGTTTACATATTGAGAACTTACCCATTCTACAAGTGCTTCGTCATTTCCATTGGCAAATTCTTTTAAAGCAAGGGGAATGATACTTACCAATTTGGTTTTATAAAAAGTTGAGAACATGATTTGCGCAAAATCATCCCCGGTTAAAACAAAATTTTCCATTCTAATCGGTTTTTTGTCTAAACGTTCAGCCGTTGCTGCAAAATCTGCAATAATATTGGGAAATACCTTTGCCATTTCAGGGTCTTTGTTGATAACCTCCTGTATATGGTTTAGGGTTTCGTTCATAGTATGTACCGGACTTTCGCTTTTTACATTGGGTGGAAAGGGAGAATCCAATACAATGTTTTTTATCCTATTTTCAAAGTGGCGCATATACTGCATAGCTACATGAGAACCGTATGAAACTCCATAAACATTCCATATTTCAACACCAAGTTTTCTTCGTACTTCATCTGCATCGGCTGCTATTTGAAAGCTCGTAAATGTATTGATTGGAATTTTTTTAGATATTAACGAATCTCTGCAATTAATGAAATATTCTAGAGTTTTAACTTTTTTATCGGCTTCAGAAAGTTCTGACTCCTCTAACGCTAATATAGATTCTTGTATGTTATCACACAAATAAGGTTCAGAATACCCCGTACCGGAATAGTCCATCATAATGATGTCATGATTTTCCCTTAGTTTTTTCCAAAAGGGAGATTCAAGATATTTTTGTGCTATTCCGAGCGTTGCAACTCCCGGACCTCCATGAAAATAAACAATTGGGGGCAGTTTTGATTTTTGACGGCTATTTGCCTTGATAACAGCTATTTTCTTAGAACCATTGGAAGCTTCATTATAAATTAGATTTATAGGTATTTTATAACATTTAACTCCACTTGAATCTGCCCAGACCTTGTTGATGCCAATTTCAAAACAGTTACATTCATCCATATTCTGTGCTTGTGTATGGTAAATTGATAGCATCGATACCAATATGAAAAGCAAATGATTTTTTATTGTCATATGAAGTGTCTTGTCCTGAAATATGGCTACAGGTTAAAAATTGATTTACGTTGTTTTTAAACCCGCCTGCCGGACGGGCAGGTATACCATATTTGGTGTTTTTAGTCTAAAGATAAGTGTAATCTTAATTCGCTGTATAGATTAATTGCTTTTTTTGTGGCCCTCATTGTGCATTGTAGGCTAATAAAGGTCTATTGAGATAGAATTTGTCTTTTAATATGCCGTTTACACGTTCTGCAAAGGCATTGATTGCTAATTGCTATGTTGTTTCTTTTTGGAACTTGTGGGTAAACATTGCTACAATACTGTATGCTCCTGTCAGAATGATGAATAAGTCCATCGATGTTCTTCTCTTGATATAGGGCTTTATTCAATGCTGTATGTTATATCACTGGCCCAGACTTGGTTGGGCCTATTGACTTCTACTTCTTTGATGATGGTTAGATGGAGAGGTTGTGGTTGACGAAGGTTTTGTAACCAGCAGAAACCCAAATGATTTACCAATTTTTAATTCAAAATTGATAGAGGAAATCAAAGAGGATAAGCATGAATTACAACAAGCTTAATAAACAGGCGGAACCTGTGTAATAAAAAAAGAGGCTACAATGCCTCTTTTTATTTGAGAAGTTTGTTTATTCCTCTTCCTCCATTTTCTTTTTGTCTGGAATTTCACTGATTGGTTCGTTGAAATCAGCATCATCATAGTCGTCTTCATCAAAATTTGCCATACTTGTCTCAAGTCGGGAACTCACCTTTACTAAATATATAGTATCTTCAGTTCTTACCTCAACTGCTTCTACAGTTTCATTTTTGGCGTTTTTGAAAGTGATAACGTGGTCGTCATCATATCCATCAGGATATTTTTCAACCAATAAAGAAAGTATTTCAGGGGTTAACTTTCGGTAATCTACAATGATTCGCTTCATTTAATATTTAATCTTTGGGTTTGTGGTTATAAAACTATTCAAAAATCGATGACTTAAAAATATTTTGAAGAAAATTTTCAGAAATTTTTATAATACTCAAATGCGCTATAAATCAAATCATTGCTAACGATGCAGTCAGTTCTATGCTGTCCAATGTCCTCCAAAAGGACAAAAAGCACTTGCCCGTTCCTGTTTTTTTTATCGAAGACTAGTAGTTTTATGATGGCTTCAATATCCTTTTTACTGAAAGTTTGCTTCGGAAAATATTTAAATATAGTTTCTGAAATATCGCGTAAAGATTGTTTTGGAAACCCATAAGTTTCCATTGAAATGAAGGTTTCCAAAACAATTCCCGCAGCAACCGATTCGCCATGCAGTAAAATCTTCTTATCGGGGTTTTCAAGAAAATAAGACTCTATTGCGTGACCGAGGGTGTGACCATAGTTCAGGGTTTTTCTTAAGTTATTTTCAAACGGATCTAAAGCGACAATTTCTTTTTTTATTTCAATGGAATCCCAAATCAATGCATCAAGCTCTGGCTTATTAAAGACATCAATGATTTTTACACGCTCCCAATATTCTTTGCTATAAATTATGCCGTGTTTCAGCATTTCTGCTAGACCGGAAGTAATGTGTTCTTCAGGCAGCGAATTTAGAAACTCGGTATCTATTAGTACCATTTCGGGAAGATTGATTACGCCAATTTGGTTTTTTATAGGTCCCAGATCAACACCATTTTTTCCTCCAACTGAAGCGTCAACCATTCCGAGTAGGGAAGTGGGGATGTTTATAAAGGGCAAGCCGCGTTTAAAAGTGGAAGCAACAAAACCGCCAAGATCAGTAACCACGCCGCCGCCAAGGTTAATAATCAAACTATTTCTATCAGCGCCTTTTACTGAAAGTGTTTCCCAAACTTTTACGCTTGTGCTTATGTTTTTATGGATTTCACCTTCTGGAATTATGATAATTTCGGGCGGGATTTTAAATTTCCCCTTTTTAAATAAATAATCCAAACAGTGCTTATGCGTGTTTTCATCTGTGATAACAAATATCTTAGAAGGTTTCAACTCTTTTATTAATCCCGAAAAAACTTTCCAAGCAATTTTATCGCGATAAACTTGCCCATTTTCATTTAATGCTTTTCCCATAAACTTATTGATGTTTGTCATATATTCAAAGTTCAAATCTAACTATATTTGCACACTTTATTTTACTTTTTGTATGACATCAAATACCGTCTTCGATAATACTGAAACTGCATTTCAGTTGAAAAGCGATTCCGAGCTGGAACGCGCATACTTTCTTTTCAAAATGATTTCCATGGAACCATTGGTGAAAATAGGTTCAGCAGTTACAAAATTTGCATTGAATGTGAATCTTCCCGTTGAAGGACTTATACGATCTACAGTATTTGACCATTTTTGTGGTGGCGTAAATGAAACAGATTGTATGACTACAGTGGAAAAGCTTTTTGATGTGGGGGTTTCTTCAGTATTGGATTTTTCTGTTGAAGGAAAAGAGGAGGATGCACAATTTGAAGCCACTGCAAATAAGGTGATTGAGCTTACCAAACTTTCCAAGAACATGGAATCGATGCCATTTTCAGTCTTTAAGCCCACAGGATTTGGAAGATTTAAAGTTTGGCAAAAAATAACCGAAAATGAACCGTTGACTGATACTGAAAAGGTGTATTGGAAAAATATTGAAAATAGGTATGATAGGGTTTCAAAAGTAGCTCATGATTGTGGCATTCGCCTTCTTATTGATGCTGAGGAATCCTGGATGCAAGACGCCGCGGACGAACTTTGTGAAACTATGATGGAAAAATACAATAAAGAAAGACCTATTGTATTTAACACGTTACAGTGCTATCGCTGGGATCGATTGGAATATTTAAAAAATTTGCACCAAAAAGCGAAGACTAAGGGATATAAACTTGGATTTAAAATTGTTCGGGGCGCTTATTTGGAAAAGGAAAATGAGCGAGCCATTGAAAAAGGATATAGATCCCCAATTTGTGAAAGCAAAAAAGCCACTGATGACAACTTCAACGAAATATTGAAATATATTTTGGACAACCTTAATGACATTGAATTGTTCGTAGGGACCCATAATGAATTCAGTACATATCTGGCAATGGATATGATGACTGAAAAAGGGATTTCAAAAAGTGATGATCGAGTCTGGTTTGGTCAACTTTTCGGAATGAGCGATCACATTTCATTCAACCTTGGAGCGATAGGATACAATGTGGCCAAATACATTCCATTTGGTCCTGTGAAAGATGTGGTGCCTTATTTAATACGTCGCGCTGAAGAAAATACTTCTGTTGCTGGACAAACTAGTCGAGAGCTTACACTTTTGAAAAAAGAGAAGGAGCGAAGAAAACTTTGAAGGAGTGAAGTGGGTTGGGCCAATAAGAGGTTAAAGGCTAAGAATTAGACCAATAGCTTTATTTATCTTGAATTATGTTTGCTTCGGTTACTGTAGCTAGACTATCACAATTTTCAATTCTGATTTTTAAGTTTTTTTCTGCAATTTTTCCTTCAACAACATATTGTTTGCAGGAATCTAGCCTGGTGTTGCTTTCAGAGAACACAACATCCCCGTTTTCCAATAATGTTGAAATTGCTGAAGTATCCATTTGGTTCTCACGTAGAACAATTAAAGTTTTTTCAGAAAATGCGCGGTCTTTCAGCCTTATGTTTTTAAGTGTTCTTGCATCCATACCATAGGCACAGGATGTCTTTTTTCCGCTTAGAATAAAAAAGAGTAATGCTATTCCAATTAAAAAACCACCTGAAAAATAGGCCAATCTGTATGCTAACTTCATTATTTGGGTTTGGGATTTAGCTAATTAGGAGGTTGATTTGCAAAAACTTAAAAAATCAATAAATTAAGATCACTATAAGGCATATCAAACCAATCCGCGACTGCTTTATTGGTTAAAATTCCGCGGTAAAAGTACAAACCATTTTTTAAACCGTTATCAAAACGTATGGCATTTTCCAAACCACCGCTTTCCGCAATTTCCAATATATAGGGCGTGAAGATATTGCTTATTGAAATTGAAGCGGTTTTTGGGTAGCGCGCGGGAATATTGGGCACACCATAATGCACTACGTCGTGTTTAATGAATGTTGGGTTGTCATGGCTAGTCATTTCAGTAGTTTCAAAACAGCCGCCCATATCTACACAAACATCTATTATTACGGCGCCTTTTTTCATGTTCCGAACCATTTCTTCAGTTACGATTATGGGTGCTCTGTTTTGCCCGCGAACTGCACCAATTGCAACATCACAACGTAAAAGGGCTTTCATCAAATTTTTAGGTTGTACTGTAGAAGTATATAGAATACGATTAACATTCGTTTGAATTGTTCTCAATTTGGTTATGGAGCTATCAAAAACTTTTACGTTGGCACCCAACCCAAGAGCAGATCGAACTGCAAATTCGCCTACCGTACCTGCACCAATTACAACAACTTCAATAGGAGGGACGCCACTTATGTTTCCAAAAAGCAGACCATTTCCTTTTTTTGCATTGACCATAAGTTCGGCAGCAATGAGCACTGATGCTGTACCCGCAATTTCACTCAGGGCCTTTACTGCGGGGTAACTGTGATCTTCGTCTTTTATAAACTCAAAGGCGAGTGCAGTGATTTTCTTTTTTGCGAGTGCATCAAAATATGACTTCTGTCTTGTCTTTAATTGCAACGCGGAAATCAATACCGTTTTAGGGTTTATTAATTCCAATTCTTCAAGAGTGGGAGGCTCTACTTTTAGAATCATTGGGCAACCGAACACTTTTTTTGTGTCATTGGTTAACTGGGCGCCGGCTTCTGAATAATCTTTGTCGGAAAAACCTGCTTCATCACCGGCTCCATTTTCAATAAGTACCCGATGCCCGTTATTTACTATTGCGTTTACTGCATCGGGCGTTAGGCAAATCCGTTTTTCCTGAAAATAGGCTTCTTTGGGTATGCCAATAAAAAGTTCTCCTCTTTGTCTTGATACTTCAAGCGTTTCCTCTTGAGGAAGTAATTGTGCTCTGGTAAATGGTGATTTTGGTTTTGTCATAATGAGAACTTGATACTGTCAATTTACGGAATGATTTCCATAATTTTGATTGTATAATTATTGAAAGAGGTCCTTTATCTGCTGCCAAAAAGATCGTTTGTGCAAAAGTTCTTCCTCAAAAGATTTCAAATCGTCATGCCTCATTTGGCTAAAAAGTTTGGCGCGAATTAAATAAACAAAAGGGACCAATACCATCATAATAGGGATTACATAGATTATTTCAACTTCATCGGCATTTAAATTTTGTTTCAAAATATTGAAAAGCTGAAAAATATACATTGAAAGCGGAACCAATATAATCCAGTGCCACCAATGTTTGCATGTGAAAAACCATATAAGCAATAAAATCACAGGAATTACTTTTCCTGTTAAAAACCAAGCGTACTGATTTAAATTTGGGTACTTGGTAGTGAAGGTAAAAAATGAAGTTTCCCAGACCGCGGAATCGGCTGGGAAACTTTCATATGCATAATAAATAAAAGGGGTGCAAGCTATTATAAAAACAACGATTCCTCCCTGTATAAGACTTTTTCTATCCGGCTGGCGGAACTTTAACTGTTCTGACGTCGATTTGTTGTGGGGTTTGTTCATCTTGGATTCCTTCTGGGGTGCAAGAAGCAAATAATCCTACGGCAAAAATTGCGGCTACAATAATAAGTTTTAGGTTTTTCATAATAGTAAGTTTTTGTGAGGTTAATATGGGGTCAAACTTACATTCAAAAAACTTAAACGTAATAATTAAGTTTATGGTATCTTTACAGGTTATTCTGCAATAAAATGCTTTGAAATACATTTTAATCTTTAAACAGGTGTTAAAACTTTAACACTTCAAATAACGCTGCAATAATATTTTTTATTTCATT
>JAGQYY010000024.1:15504-30497 GCA_020435825.1 Aequorivita sp. | reverse complement strand
ACGGTGAGCGACCTTTCCGGAACCGATATAACAAATGACGACCAGACCGTTGTCGAGCTATGCCAGAGCGCTGCCATCGCGATCGTTAAGACCGGCGTGTTCAACGATGAGAACCAAAACGATTGTTCTGATGTTGATGAAACAATCACTTACACCTTCACAGTAACTAATGAAGGAAACGTGAGCTTGAGCAATGTAACTGTAGCTGATCCATTGATAGCTACTATTACCGGCCCAACCGGCGATACAGATGGTGACGGACAACTGGATGTTGAAGAAATTTGGGTTTACACAGGAACATATGCAATTACTCAGAATGATATAGATCTTGGATTTGTTAAGAACCAAGCTACAGCTGAAGGTACTGCACCAGATTCCACTGTGGTAAATGACCTATCAGATGACAATAGCGTATTAGAAGATGATCCAACTATAACAGAGTTGTGTCAAAATCCAGCTATCGCAATCGTGAAAACAGGAATCTTTAACGACGAGAACCAAAACAACTGTTCTGATGTTGATGAAACTATCACTTATACTTTCACGGTGACCAACGAAGGAAATGTGAGTTTAAGTTTTGTTGAAGTTACTGATCCATTAATTTCGATAATCACAGGGCCAACCGGAGATACCGATGGCGATGGCGAACTTGATGTAACTGAAACTTGGGTTTTCACAGGAAACTACGCTATTACACAAGAAGATATAGATGCAGGCGAAGTAATAAACCAAGCAACTGTAAAAGGACAAGACCCTATGGGTACTTTAGTTACTGACCTTTCAGATGAAAGCAGTGTCCTTGAGGATGATCCAACAGTTATTGAGTTGTGTCAGAATCCAGTTATCGCAATTGTGAAAACAGGAATCTTCAACGACGAGAACCAAAACGATTGTTCTGATGTTGACGAGACAATCACTTATACCTTCACGGTAACAAATGAAGGCAACGTGAGCTTGAGCAACGTATCAGTAACTGATCCTATGATTGCTACAATCAACGGTCCAACCGGCGATACTGACGGCGATGGCAAACTTGATGTAACCGAAACTTGGATATACACTGGAAATTATGTAATAACTCAAGAAGATATTGATGCGGGCGAGGTAACTAACCAAGCTACCGCAGAAGGTACTGCTCCAGATGCAACTGTAGTAAGCGACCTATCCGATGAGAGTAGCGTACTTGAAGACGACCCAACAATAATAGAGTTGTGTCAGAATCCAGTTATTGCAATCGTGAAAACAGGAATCTTGAATGATGAGAACCAAAACGATTGTACGGATGTTGACGAAACCATCAGCTATACTTTCACTGTAACAAATGAAGGTAACGTGAGCTTGAGCAACGTAACCGTAACCGATCCATTGATCGCTACCATTACTGGTCCAACCGGTGATACCGATGGCGATGGTGAACTAGATGTAACTGAAATATGGACATATACTGGAACCTATACTATAACACAAGGTGATATAGATGCAGGACAAGTAACAAACCAAGCCACAGCAGAAGGTACTGCTCCAGATGCAACTGTAGTGAGTGATCTTTCAGATGAAAGCAGCGTGCTTGAGAATGATCCAACAGTAATTGAACTATGCCAAAATCCAAAAATAGCTCTTATTAAAACTGGAGTTGTTGATGATACAAACGGAAACGGTTGTGCAGATGTTGATGAAACTATAACTTATAGCTTCACGGTATTCAACCTTGGTAATGTTACATTATCAAACATAACAATAACTGATCCGTTGGTAACAGTAAATGGAGGTCCAATAACATTGGCACCTGGTGCTTCGGACGGAACAACGTTCACGGCAACATATATTATCACACAAACTGATATTGATGCTGGATTTGTTGAAAACCAAGCTACTGCTACGGGTACCGATGCTTCTGGAACCACCGTAAGCGACCTATCTGATGACAATAGTGAATTGGAAGATGATCCAACTATTACCCAACTTTGCCAAAACCCTGCTATTGCTTTAATAAAAGTAGGTGTTCCAGCTGATGAGAACGGTAATGGTTGTGCTGATGTTGGTGAAACAATTGTATATAGCTTCAGTGTTAAAAATATAGGTAATGTTGCATTGACCAATGTAATAGTAACCGACCCATTGATTGCTGTTGTTGGAGGACCAATCAGCCTTGCTGCTGGTCAAGAAGATGGCACAACGTTCACTGCGGTTTATACAGTTACACAGACTGATGTTGACACAGGGTTTATTGAAAACCAAGCTACCGCAGAGGGTACAGCGCCAAATGGTGATATGGTTTCTGATCAATCTGACGATAACAGTTATCTTGAAAACGATCCAACCATTACAGCTCTTTGTGAAAACAATCCGTCAATTTCTTTAGAAAAAACAGGTGAGTTTAACGATGAGAATGGGGATGGTGCATCTGATGTTGGAGAAACAATATCCTTCGCATTCGCTGTAACTAATACTGGAAATGTTACTCTATATAACGTAACGATTGCAGATCTTTTGCCAGGTATTGAATTATTTGGAGGTCCAATAGCAGTATTGCAGCCAGGTGAAACAGATAGTACAACATTTACGGCTATCTATGCAATAACCCAACAGGATATTGATAATGGTGAAGTAGTAAACCTTGCCACAGCAACAGGGGTAGATATAGACGGTACGGAAGTAACTGCCGATGCAGAAGTTACCGTAATATTACCGGAGGTGTTGGGTGCTAGCTTTGAAATATTCAATGGTATTACGCCAAATGGAGATGGGCTTAATGATTACTTCCAGATTGTTGGCATTGAAGATTATGGGCCAAATAACGTGAAGATATTCAACAGATGGGGAGTACTTGTCTTTGAAACTGATGGTTATGGAGGTTCTGATGGAAAACAAAATGTATTTAGAGGTATCTCTGAAGGGCGTGTAACTATTCAACAGAACAAGGAACTACCTACAGGTACTTACTTCTATATTTTAACTTTCCAAACAGATAATAACCCTGGAAAGACCAGTTATAACGGATACTTATATATTAACAGATAGAAAATCAAAAAAATTCCTGGGAGGAAATTCCCTCCCAGGATTAAAATACATAACTATGAAACACAGTTATCTAACATTATTAATTTTGATTTTACTTGGCACGTTTTCAAGTAAAGCGCAGCAGGATGCACAGTACACACAGTATATGTACAACACAGAGGTGGTAAACCCTGCTTATGCGGGAAACCGTGAAGCCTTGAGTTTTGGCTTGCTGTACAGAACCCAATGGGTAAATTTTGGTGATGGAAGGCCCAATACAGGTACTTTCACCGTAAATTCACCAGTTGGCACCAACATGGGTTTAGGCTTGTCGGTTGTCAATGATAGAATAGGACCAGCAGTTGAAACCAACTTTAATATAGATTATTCCTATAGCATAAATACCTCCGAAACTGCTAAACTTTCCTTCGGTCTGAAAGCGGGTTTTGATATTCTTGATGTAGATTTCTCTAAGCTGAATATATATGACCCCAATGATCCTTATTTTCAAAGTAATAATATAGACAATAAGCTTCAACCGCAAATAGGTGCTGGTATATACTATAATACTGAGAAGTTTTATGCAGGACTTTCCGTTCCTAACTTCTTAACTACCAAGCATTTTGATACTGGTAGTATAGAAAATACTACTATAGAAACAACTGCTGCAGAGCGCATGCACTACTATTTGATTGCAGGTTATGTGTTTAATCTTAGTGATAATTTAAAATTCAAGCCAGCAACCCTTTTCAAAATGGTAAGCGGTTCTCCCTTACAAGCTGATGTATCTGCCAATTTCTTGATCTATGATAAATTTACTTTAGGGGCTGCATACAGATGGAGTGCTGCAATGAGTGGTTTAGTAGGTTTTCAAGCTACTGACCAAATATTTATTGGTTTCGCTTATGATTATCAAACAACAGAAATTGAAACATACAGTGATGGCTCCTATGAACTTATGCTTCGTTTTGAATTGTTCAACAGACCAGAACGAGTGCTAACTCCTAGATTCTTCTAAAAAAAATAAAGACTATGAATACATTAGTACGCAATATATTACTTTTTGCCTTGGTGGTTCTTACTGCAGGCAGTACCTTTTCTCAACAGAAGGATATTAATAAAGCGAACAAAGAATTTGACAAGTATGCTTATATAGACGCCCGCGAAATCTATTTGAAGGTAGTTGAAGATGGGTATGAGTCTGCAGAGATTTTCAAGAAATTGGGCGATACATATTACTTTAATAGTGATTATACAAACGCCGCAAAGTGGTATCAAAAATTGGTAACTCAATTTCCAGATGAGATAGAACCTGAGTATTATTATAGAGCTGCTCAGTCTTTAAAGAGTCTCGAAAAATATGATGAATCCAATGCACTTTTGAAAGATTATGTAGCAAAAGGAGGAAAAGGTTTGGTAATCAAAACATTTGAAGATGACCCTAATTATTTGAAAAGTACCGTTTTCAAAACAAGAGACTTTGTACTTGATAAAGTATCGGTGAACTCTTCAAATTCAGATTTTGGTGCAGCTTTTTATATGAAAGATAAAGTGGTATATACTTCAGCAGGAAATACTACTGGTGCTAAAATAAATGAATGGACCCAAGAACCTTATTTGGATCTTTTTGTTGCTGATAGGGCGGCTAATGGTGAATTGAGTAATCCAATGAAGTTAGGGGGAGATATAAATACTGAATACAATGAGTCTACCGCTACTTTTTCAAAAGATGGAAATACGGTTTACTTCACAAGAAATACCTATTTAGATGGTAAAAAGGGACTTGATAAATCAAAGAAATTCAAGACTTTAAGATTAACGTTATACAAAGCAACAAAAACAGGAGATTATAATTGGACTAATGTAGTAGAGCTTCCTTTTAATGATAAAGGTTATTCAATAGCACATCCTGCATTGAGTTTAGACGGGAAAAAACTATATTTTTCTTCTGACATGCCAGGTACATTAGGGAAGTCTGATTTATGGTATGTAGATATTCTTGGCAATGATAGTTACGGAACCCCCGTAAATTTAGGTCCAGAAATAAATACTGAAGCAAGAGAATCATTTCCTTTTATAAGTGAAAAGAACAATCTATACTTTTCTAGTGATGGACGTTCAGGTTTGGGTGGTTATGATGTTTTTGTAACTCCATTAGACGATGATGGAAAGCCCGGGAAAATTACAAACTTAGGGGCTCCTTCAAACAGTACGCAAGACGATTTCGGTTTTATTATTAATGAAGAAGATCGTATTGGATACGTTTCCTCAAATAGAGGAGGGGATAAAGGCAGTAAGGATGACGATATTTATTTAGTAAAGGAAATTTGTTCAATCAACATTCAAGGAAAAGTGTTTGATGAAGAAACAAAAGATCCTCTGCCGGGAGCAAGCGTTTCTTTGCTTGACGAAAACAATCAACTGGTTAGCCAAACTACAGCCCAAAACGATGGAACATATAGTTTTGTTGGTGATTGTGGTACACAATACACTGTTAGAGGAGTAAAAGAAGGATACAATCCTTATGAGAAAATGATTGAAACGCCATTGCTTTCCGGAACTATAGATGTGCCGCTTCCGCTGAAAAGAATTGGACCATGCCCACCAAATGATTTGGGTTGCAAATTAAACCTTCAGCCAATTTATTTTGATTTTGATAAATCGAACATCCGTCCGGATGCTGAAATTGAACTAGCTAAGATTCTTGCTGCAATGAGAGAGTATAAAGAATTGATTATCCATATTGAATCACATACAGATTCTCGCGGAAATGATAGCTATAATGAAGCTCTTTCTGAGCGCCGTGCACAATCTACACTTAAGTGGTTGGTTGGTAAAGGTATTGATGCAAGCAGGCTAACTGCAAAAGGATATGGAGAAACGCAACTCGTTAACCAATGTTCAAACGGAGTTCCTTGTACTGCCGAAGAACATCAGCTTAACAGAAGATCTATGTTTATCATAAAAAATTAAATTAACCAAATTAAGTTATGCGAAAGCGTTCAATACTTTCTATTGAACGTTTTTTGCTTTTAAAAGACTTTCCCTTTTTGTACTTTTGAGCCAAGAGGCATTAATAAATGATTGAAGAAAAAGTTATCCTCGTAAATGAAAAAGACGAGCAATTGGGGCTGATGCCAAAACAAGAAGCACATGAAAAAGGAGTGCTTCACAGGGCGTTTTCGATCTTTATATTTAATGACAAAAATGAATTGATGTTACAACAACGGGCGTTGCATAAATACCATTCCCCTGGGCTTTGGACCAACACCTGCTGCAGTCACCAACGTGACGGTGAATCTTCCTTAGACGCCGGAAAAAGAAGGCTTTTTGAAGAAATGGGTTTTGTTACTGATTTAAAGGAGACCACCTCATTCATCTATAAGGCACCTTTTGAAAACGGTTTGACTGAGCATGAACTTGACCATATTCTCCTTGGAAATTTTGAAGGGACCCCAAATATTAATCCAGAAGAAGTTGCTGCATGGAAATGGATGGATTTGGAAGAAGTAAGAAAAGACATTCAACACAATCCCGAAATTTACACGGCTTGGTTCAAAATTATTTTTGATAGATTTTACCAACACTTACTTGCATGAGTCTGACCGTTTATAGAAAAGCACATTTTAACGCAGCTCATCGTCTTTTTAAAAAAGAATGGGACGATGCCAAAAATCTTGAAGTTTTTGGTAAATGCAGCAACCCCAATTATCATGGTCACAATTACGAATTGGAAGTGGGAATTACCGGCGAAATTGATCCCGAAACAGGCTTTCTGATGGATTTGAAAATTCTAAGGCAAATTATAGAAGAAGAAATTGAAGACGCCTTTGACCATAAAAACTTAAACATCGAGGTTCCAGAATTTAAAAACCTGAATCCTACTGTAGAAAATATTGCAGTAGTAATTTGGAACAAAATAAGAGCTCGAATAGATTCTAAATTTGACATTTCAATAAAACTTTACGAAACCCCTCGTAACTTTGTTTTTTACAGCGGCCATTGATGATTACCATTTCACCTTTATATCCACTAAAGTTTGAACCCATCTTAAAACAAAAAGTATGGGGAGGCACTAAGCTGAACAAATTATTTAAAAAGATTGCTAAAGGAAATATCGGTGAAAGCTGGGAAATTTCTGGAGTTGCTGGAGATATTTCCGAAGTAAAAAACGGAACATTGAAGGGCAAAGCCCTTACTGAATTAATTGAGAATTATAAAGAAAAATTAGTAGGAGAAAAAGTATATCAAAATTTCGGAAACACTTTTCCCTTACTTTTTAAATTCATTGATGCTTGTGAAGATCTTTCCGTACAAGTTCATCCAGATGATGTTCTTGCAAAAAAAAGGCACAACTCTTTTGGCAAAACTGAAATGTGGTATATTCTCGATGTAGAAAAAGACGGAAGACTTATCCTTGGCTTCAACGAAGAGATGGATCAACAAAAGTATTTGAAATCGCTTTCTGAAAATAAGATTACAGAAATTTTAAATTCTGAACCAGTAAACAAGGGCGATGCTTTTGTTTTAAACCCAGGAACTGTACACGCTATTGGAGCGGGTATTTTACTGGCTGAAATTCAACAAACTTCAGATATTACATATAGAATATACGATTGGGATAGGCCAGACACCAATGGACAAATGAGACAGCTTCATAACGATTTGGCTTTGGATGCCATTGATTTCAGTCCTTCCAAAGCAAAGATGAGTTATAAGGAAGAGAAAAATATACCTGTATCTATTGGAACAACCGATTTTTTTAAAGTAAACAAAGTTGTTCTTTCCCAAAACTACGTTCGCGATTTAGAGGAGATTCCTTCATTCACAGTCTATATGTGTTTGGAAGGCACTGCCATTATTGAAACCGATGATTTTTCAGAAAAAATTAAAAAGGGCGAAACTATCTTGATTCCAGCCCAATTGCCTGAAATAAAATTTATTACAAATTCAGCAAGCTTTTTGGAAGTGTACATTCCGTAAATGTTCGTACCTTTGCCCGATTTTAAAAATTACCAAGAAAAAATAATAGCAATAAAAAATAAAGAATAAAATGGCAAACGTAAGAGATTTAAAAAAAGACATTAACTATGTATTGGGCGATATTATTGAGGCTGTTTACATCTGGGAACTTACCAACGCAGATAAAGACAACAAAAAGGCCGAAGGAATCATAGATGAAGCAATCGGTACTTTTGATGACCTAATTACAAAAGTAAACCAAAAAGATGTTGAAAATAAGAAAAAGCATTTTAACACTGTTAAGGCTGAACTTGAAGAACGCGGCAGAAAACTTATAGATAAAATTAACGCGCTATAAAACAGTGTCCGTTTTTTTACGATTCAGTATAAAAGACTCCAATTCCTTACCGTATTTGGAGTCTTTTATTTTTGGCAAAAGTGCATTATATACTGTGTCCAAATATTTTATATTAGCGTTATAGGCCTCGCTAAGAATTAAATAAGGCGCAACTTCTTGATTTTTATTGTTTAGTGCAAAGTTGATTGTTGCTAAGTATTTGCTTGAGACCAATGCATTTTGTTTTTGACTTAAATCCATTTCCAAAGAGTCATCACTTTTTTTGCCCTTTTTTAATCGTTGCTCAATTAAATCCAAATTCTTAGCCACATAGCGTTGCTTCAGTTTATTATAATCCCTTAAGATACTATCATTTTCAGAACCCGTAACCACAGCTGCACTTCCAAAATTTTTCAAATTGGTTTTTATATTCAGGTCGCCATTTTCAGCAAAAAAAGTAATGCGATCATCGCGCAATGACCCATCTTTCAAACGAATATAGAGATAATAGATTTCCGGACTCTCAATTTTTTCAGAAAAGGAAAAATTTGAATTTCCGTCAACAACCAAAGAATCTACAGTAACCAAAACCGTATCCTCAAATTTTTGTAACAGAATTGTTCCTTTTTTCAGACCTTTTACATTTCCTGTAAGGTTCATCATTTCCGTATCTGTGGAACAGCCTATAAGGCTTAGAAATACAGTTGCAATTGAAAGAAAATGGCGCATTTTGTGTTTTTTATAGGTCAAACCTAGGTTAAAATAACTTTGGTTTACGAATTTGCAAAGATGAATATTTTTTTGAAAATTTACGCAGTTGAAGCTAATTGCATAAGCACTGTACATAAAATTGCGCCAACAGTTCCAATTGCATAACCAAAGACTGCTAAAAGAACCCCAACCGTTGCCAACGAAGGGTGAAAAGCCGAAGCCACAATGGGTGCGGATGCCGCACCGCCAACGTTTGCTTGGCTTCCCACTGCCAAGAAAAAATATGGAGCACGGACCATTTTCGCGACCAAAATCATTATTCCTGCGTGTACGGCCATCCAAACTAAACCAATTACAATAAGCCACAAATTGTCAAAAATCAGAGTTAGATCCATTTTCATCCCGATACTCGCAACCAAAATGTAAATAAAAACACTACCGAATTTGCTCGCTCCTGCGCCTTCATAGGTTTTTGCTTTTGTAAATGAAAGGAGTACACCTATAATTGTAGTTATGGTTATCATCCAAAAGAAACTGGAATCAAGGAATGTGAAGATATTGCGTGTTATGCCTTTTGGAATTCCATCAACCACCGATGTGAAAAACCTGCTTAAAAAATCAGCTCCAAAATGTGCGAAACTCACCGTTCCAAACGCAATGGCTGCAAGAATCATCAAGTCTGTTAGAGTTGGATTTCTATCTACTTTTCTGGTATAATCAGAAACCTTCTCTTTTAAGCTTTCAATGGCCGAAGTATCTGCTTTCAGCCATTTGTCGATTTTTGCTGATTTCCCAATTCCGAAAAGAATTATCGCCATCCAAATATTAGCAACTACAATATCCACAAAAACCATCCCTCCATAGAGTTTTTGGTTATAGCCATAAATTTCCAACATTGCAGTTTGGTTGGCGCCACCGCCAATCCAGCTTCCCGCCAGTGTTGAAAGACCACGCCAAACGGCATCTGCCCCGACGCCACCAACGGCTTCGGGGTGAATGGTTCCAACTATCAAAACAGCCAATGGACCACCAATAATAATTCCAGCTGTTCCCGCTAAAAACATAATTAAAGCTTTTGGTCCTAAATTGAAAACACCTTTTAAGTCAATACTCAGCGTCATCAGTACCAATGCAGCCGGCAATAAATACCTACTGGACATATAATATAAACTTGTGCTTCCCTTCGAGACTTCTCCAGTTTCAGAAATGGAAGTCCATTCTGGTGAAATGATGCCTGAGGTAGTCAATAATGCTGGAAGAAAATAAGCCATAAACAGCGCTGGCACAATCCCATAGAATTTTTTCCAAAAACCTTCTTCGCGTGAAGATGTATAAAAAATGAAGCCCAAGGCTATCATTAAAATCCCAAAAACAATAGTGTCATTAGTAAAAAGGGGAGTGGAGTCCTTTAACATTTCAGCGGTAGTATCTTGCATTTTCGATGGTTTTGATGCAAAATACAATTATTTTTTAATTTGAATTATTTTTTAATGAAATCACTGACAGTATTAATCAACTCGGGCATTACGGGAAGGTCATATATATTGTAGGACTTGCTGTTTTCCAAATCGTTTCCTTCAATTTCCTTAAAAATATGATTCATTTTTGGAATGATTAAGTATTCAGCATCTGGCTTTGCATTTTTCAACAATTCAGCTTCTGAAACTTGTACTTGAGTATCCTTATCACCATTAATTATCAAAATAGGAATGTTAAGTTTGGCTATTTCCACTTTTGGGTCATACTGCATCCAACTGTAAATGAACGGCTGAATGTCCTTCCTGAAAATTGATGCCAGCCCAGAGCTATAGTTATAGGCTACGCCGTTGGCGCGAAGATCATCAAAGGAAGTCCGTGCGTTATCCACAAGTCCTGGTGCTTGTTTGGCTAGCTGATCCACAATTACATCGTCAATTTCCTGTCCTGCACCTGCTATAGACACAAAGCCGTCCGCACCACCTTGTGCGGCCACCATACCAACAAGTGAACCTTGACTATGGCCAATTATGTAGATTTTTGAAAACCTTTTGTCTTTTTTAAAATATTCAAGTATTGCAACAGCATCATCAATAAAATCACCAAAACGGATGTTTTTTTCATTTATCGTTCTTTGTTTCATTTGCTTTACAATCCTTTTGTCGTACCTGAAAGTGGCAATTTCTTTATCGTAAAGCCCTTCAGCTAAAAATTTTAAAGAATTATTGACTAACATTTGCTGGTTGCCGTTCCTGTCTGTAGGCCCACTTCCGCCAATGATTATGGCCAATGGCAATTTTCCGTTTACTTCAGGGGTTTGTAATGTTCCATCAATAAGCGGAGTGATGCTTAAATCTTCGGAAATATATTTTTTGTTTTGCGCTGTGGCTATAATTCCGAAGAAAAAAAGAAGAATCAAAAAGGTGTTTTTCATCTATTTGTTTTAAAATTAATGGTTACAGTGCATGATTTAACAAAGAAAGTGTGGGAATATTGTTATAGTTTCAGCCTTTTATAAATATACTACAATAAATATGAAATCGTGATTTCTTTATTAATTTGAAAAATTTTGGTTCTTTTTTGAAATTCAGGATGCTATCTTTGTCAATCCTGAAAAGTGTTTATCCAAAATAAAATTTTTGTGAAGATGAAAAAGTTTGTAACAGTGTTATTAGTTTCCCTTTTTTCAACAGGGCTTTTCGCAAGTGAAGACTGGGGAAAGACAGGCCACAGAGCGGTCGGTGAAATAGCTGGAAAATATTTGAGTAAAAAAGCAGAAAAGCAAATCTTAAAGTTATTGGACGGCCATTCCCTTGCCTTTGTTGCAAATTATGGAGATGATATAAAGAGTGACCGCGCTTATGACCATTACAGCCCTTGGCATTATGTGAATTTTCCGTTTGGCGAAAAATACGAAACTTATCCCAAGAGTGAAAAGGGCGATATAATCCAAGGAATAGAAAAATGCATTACCGTTTTAAAAAACGCTAATAGTTCAAGGGAAGAGAAGGTTTTCCATTTAAAAATGCTGGTCCATTTTATGGGCGACCTACACCAGCCGTTACATATTGGACTGGCTGAAGATAAAGGGGGTAATGACTTTCAGGTACGCTGGTTTAATGATGGTACGAACCTTCATAGCGTGTGGGATTATAAAATGCTGGATTTTTACGAAATGTCCTATACCGAAGTAGCTACAAATACCGATGTGCTTTCAAAAGAACAAGTGGAAGCCCTAAAAAAAGGAACCATTATGGACTGGATGTATGAAAGCCGCGTGCTTTGCGAAGACATTTACGCGAATACAGAAATAGGAGAAAAGTTAAGCTATAACTATATGTATAAATATATGAATACGCTACGTTCCCAACTTCAAAAGGGAGGTATTCGGCTAGCGAAGGTTTTAAATGAAATTTTCAGCTAATTTACATACTCAATTTTTCTTCAATTAACTATAAAGATACGCCCAATACATCAACCCAAACTGTAACGGAAGCCTAAGTAGAAGCACCCATTTTGGTAGTTTCATTGCTGCACGTTCATTCTGTAGCATATAAATATGAACAGGTAAAAAAGCGACAAGCATAATTATAATGCCCCAAGCTGCTTCACTTTGAGTGTTTTTATTCATTATCATAAAACCCAAAATCATTTCTACAAAACCGCTTAACATAACCATTGCGCTATGAGCGGGAATATATGGAGGCATAATACGCTCGTATAGTTTTGGTTTTCGAAAATGGTTCATTCCGGCCAGCACGAAAAGAACTCCTATTAAATATTGGTGCCAAGGTAACATATTCTTTGTTTTAGTTTTTAAAAGTAATCTTTTTGAAAGTCTTGCAAAGATTCAATTTATTAAAAAGTGAAAGCCCTCCTATTTTTAGTAGGAAGGCTTTCTTTTTTAAATTAAATTATTTATGAAAAAATTACTCTTTAATCAAACGTTTCACAGTGCTCGCACTGTCACCAATAATCTGTACCATATAAACCCCAGAGGCAAGTGATGAAACATCTACTGCTTTTTCACCTTGCATAGTGCGAAGGTCTGTCTGGCTTACAAGTTTTCCGTTTATGTCATAGATCATCATTCTCTCAAGGGAAATGTTGGTCTTGTTCACAAGGTTAACCACATTGTCCGCCGGGTTGGGGTACAACGCCAAGCCTTTGTCCAATGAGTTCTCATCTACTCCAATAGTAGTTAGAACAGTAAGTTCAAACGTACAGGTCGAAACATTTCCATACTCGTCAGTAGCGGTCATTGTGATGGTGTATGTGCCGTCAGGCAATGGAGTGCCCGGGGCAGGATCTTGGGATAGGATGGTCACAGGGTCTGTACAGTTGTCATCTGCGATCGCCTCGCCGGTAGCGAAGTAGTCCGGCAGGATGTAGAACAGGTTACCGGCTCCTGGATCAACTGTCTGGTCTGCTGGGCAAGTAAGTTCTGGACCTAAAAGATCTACAACTATAACATTTGCTGAACAAGAAGCAATGTTTCCACTTGTATCACTAACAAAAGCAGTAACAACCAAAACTGTTCCTATATCTGCACAGCTCACTTCAGTAATATCTACTGCAGCGGTAGCAATACCACAAGCTTCAATAACACCACTTATAATGTCATAAGGGTCGATGGTAGCTGTACCGTCTTGGCCCAATTCTATAACAATATCAGTATTGGTGTTTGCGTAAGAATAAGTAATACCCCAGCTATTAAGCGTTCCTGTATCACCGCCAGCATTATCTGAGATTGTGATGATCCAATCACCCAAGGTGCTTTCGCCATTGAAAGCGGCAAGTGGGTTATTTGGACTAAAGGTTCCATCAATAGATGGTACACCTGAGCCACACTGGTTTTCAATTGGAAGAGCTGCAGCGTCATCAAGCGTTGCAAGAATATCATCACCGCTGCAACCAACACCACCGCCAGTTCCTCCTATACGATCAACAATCATAACGGAAGTTCCTGCTGGTGAGGTGATAGTAACATTTATATCACCTACCCAAGTGTGGGTAATATCAAGATTCACATCCAGATCGTCAATTGTAACATCATCTGTAATGGTCAATATTGAAGTAACTCCAGTTGGGTCGTTATCTGGTATTGCAAGATTTGGACTATCACTAACTGTTTCCGTAATTGTTGGCTCAGGGCCGCAAGTGATTACTGGAGCAATCAAGTCTATAACATTTACCGTAGCAAAACAGGTAGAAGAGTTTCCACTGTCATCGGTAACAGTAACTTCTACAATATTTTCGCCAAGATCGGCACAAGTAAAGTCAAGACCAGAACCACCTCCAGTAGTATAATGTATGTTTCCATTAAATACACGTGGCTGGAATGTGCTTCCAGAGAAAGGGTATCCTCTGGCACCGCCTTCAAGGAACTCAATGTTAGCGTCTGAAGCAAATACATTTCCTGTTCCGGTTCCATTGGTATAGTTAAGACCACCTGTTGAGAAGTCAGTAGGGGTTACATAGAAAGCATGTGTTTCACCTGCGGCCATTACATAATTAAGTGTCAGGTTAAGTGGTGTTGCTACACCATCCCCATTTGAAACTACAGCTACTGCAGTACCTATTAAAGTCCAAGCAGAAGGGTCTGCTTCAAAACCTACCCAAGTTCCTGTTTTGGCATATACTTCTACGTCAAATGTAGCACCTGTGTCTGCATTGATATCAAAAGAATCAATTGTAACATCAGTAACTGCGTTTACGTCAAACATATTTCCAAAGTTTCCGTTGCCTCCAGCAAAAGTGGTAGAAAGAGTTTCTGAGGAACCTCCGCCAACGCCACCGGCGGTAATTGTATATCCACAGGCTTCATCAACACTTACCAAAAGATCGTTTGGATCTACGCTCGCCATTCCGTTTGCATCAAGGTAAACGTCAAGACCTCCGCCTGAACTAGCCTCGTAGCTCAACAGGAAGTTGTCAACACCTGCTCCCCAGTTCCAGCCACCATCTTCGTCATCATAGGTGAAACGAACCTGGAACGCCGCGTTTG
>JAGQYY010000024.1:0-15410 GCA_020435825.1 Aequorivita sp. | reverse complement strand
TACGGAAAGTTCTACCACAGTGTCCCCCACTGGGAAGGTACTTCCACTTGCAGGAGTAGCAATAATATCTCCAGAAATGTTACCATCTTCAACATCAAAGGCAACGCCGGCAAAGTTAGCTACGCCACCACAAGTGCCAGCGGTATTGTTTATAACGATATCTGCAGGACACACGATTGTTGGTGGATTACCTACAACGGTTATTTCGCTAAAGTTTATACAATAACTTAATAATGTACCACTATCGCCTCCTGCATCATCACAGATGCTAAGGATCCAGTCGCCGTTAATTGGTTCTCCAGCAAAGGTAGCGGCGAATGTTCCTCCTTCGGCTTGGAAAGTACCAGTAAAAGGAGCAGTGCCAGTAGTAATGCTTGGTGCACCGTCCATGAAAATTGTATTGGTGTAATTGTCTCCACTACTACCATTGTCGCTTGAAAGATCAAGCATTGTTCCCGAAGGAGAAATTAATGTAATATCTAGGTCAGCATCCCATGTATGAATAAGGTTTATTTCTACAGAGTCTAAGGTATAATCGCCAGATGCAGTACCTATATTTCCTGCAGCAGTAACTGCTATAGGTGAAATTGTTGGGTCATTACAAGCGGAGTTCCCAGTTCCTACTGCAGGAATAGGCTGTGGATTGTCTGTTGCGCATTCTGAAACAGGACCTCCTGAAACAGGCATATCACACATAATAACACCGCCATTAGGAGCAAAACTAAACTGAATACTACAATTTGCTGCCGAAGCTGTATTTGTAAAAACAACTTCAAACCATCCAGGGGCAACTGTAGCTGAAAATGATTGAGTTGCAGAACTACCTACATCTCCCAAGTAATTGGCACCTTGATTTGCTGGATCATAAGGTGTAGTGCTTACACCTCCTGCACTTTGGTAGAACATTGCATGTCCATTGTTTGCGCAAGGTGTTGCTCCACTGTAAGGATCAAAATTGACAGTAATACAAGTTGGAGCGGCGTCAGAATTATAGAAGCGGATAGCTGTATAATTGTAAGTTGTTCCTGCATTAAATATACCGGGGTATACTTTTGAAGGACATGAGCTAGCTATAGCATCTCTAAAAATTCGTCCTAGCTGTGTACCTGAACGAACAAAAAAACCAGATGGTTCTGCCGAAAGTCCAATTTGGGTCTCTATTGGACTGGTAAGGTCATTACAGTTGCCTTGTGCAAAGGAACTGATAGTAAACATTGTTAAAAGTAAGAAGCTTAGAAAAGTCCTCACTAAGTAATTTTTTTTCATAATTTAATATATTTTACAGTTAGAGCATTAAATGTATGTTAAAATTTTCACATTTGTCTTACTATATTCAATATTTTATGTTAAAAAAAGAATATGCTTCCTTTAATTAATAAAACTGTTGTTAAGTCAATAAAGAAAAGCCATTCCGTAAATTTGGAATGGCTTTTTTATATTTAAAAAATAAAAAATAATTACTTAATCATCTCATAACTTCGTTTTATGAACGCTGTAAGCTCTTCGCCTTTTAACAGGTTTTTGCTTAATCTTGCCAAATCAAGCGCTTGGTTTACCAATCTCTCTTTTTTCTTTTCGGTTTTCGTATTCAAAATTTCGCTAACCAATTCGTGATTGGTATTCACGATCAGATTGTACATTTCAGGGAAGCCTCCCATGCCGAACATACCGCCGCCGGTTTTTTGCATATCTTTCATTCTACGCATAAATTCGGGTTCGGTGATAATGAATGGATTTGCATTGCTGTCCAAAGCTTCAAGTTGTACACTGAATTTTTCCTTTGGAATAACCCCATCCAAAAATGTTTTCAAGCTTTCTTTTTCTTCATCTGAAAGTTTTGAAATCTGGGCATCGTCTTTCTTGATGAGGTTTTCAACGTGATCGCTGTCCACACGTACAAAAGAGATTTTTTCTTCACTACCTTCCACTTTTTGAAGTAGATGCGTTACTATGGGTGAATCCAAAAGCAATACTTCATAGCCTTTCTCTTTTGCCGCTTCAATGTAGCTGTGTTGTTCTTCTTTATTTGAAGCGTAAAGAATCACTATGTTTCCATCTTTATCTGTTTGAATATCTTTTATCTTTTCCTTTAATTCTGAAAAGGTGTAAAAAGTGTTGTCAACTGTTGGGTAGAGTGCAAAATCCTGTGCTTTTTCAAAGAATTTATCCTCGGTCAACATTCCGTATTCAATCACGATTTTTATATCGTTCCATTTCTTTTCAAATCCTTCACGGTCATTGTTGAAAAGGCTTTTCAGCTTATCGGCAACTTTACGGGTGATGTAACTTGAAATCTTTTTTACCGCACCGTCTGCCTGCAAATAGCTTCGCGAAACATTCAATGGAATATCCGGACTGTCAATAACACCGCGTAGCATTGTTAAGAATTCTGGCACGATACCTTCAACATTGTCTGTAACGAAAACCTGGTTTTGATAAAGCTGGATTTTATCCTTTTGGATGCTCATATCGTTCGTCATCTTCGGGAAATAAAGAATTCCGGTAAGATTGAAAGGGTAATCTACATTTAAGTGAATGTGGAAAAGCGGCTCTTCAAACTGCATTGGGTACAGTTCCCTATAAAAAGAATTATAATCTTTATCCTCCAATTCAGTTGGCTGCTTAGTCCAAGCCGGGTTTGGATTGTTGATTATATTGTCAACTTCCTGAGTCGGCGCTTTGTCTTCATCTTTTGCGCCTTCGGGTTTTGGAAGTGTTTCGGTGCGCGTTCCAAATTTAATTGGAATTGGCATAAACTTGTTATACTTCACCAACAACTCACGGATGCGGCTTTCTTCCAAAAATTCGGTAGAATCGTCGGCAATGTGAAGGATTATTTCTGTACCTCTTTCTTTTTTCTTTGCTTCTTCCAGCGTGAATTCCGGCGAACCATCACAGATCCAATGTACAGCGGGTTCGTCTTTGTAGCTTTTGGTAATAATTTCTACTTTTTCGGCAACCATAAAAGCGGAATAAAAACCAAGACCGAAATGCCCAATAATTCCGGCATCTTTTCCGTTTTTGTCTTTGTATTTTTCAATGAATTCCTCGGCGCCCGAAAAAGCGATTTCGTTGATGTATTTTTCAACTTCGTCTTTGGTCATCCCGATTCCTTGGTCAATAATGCGAAGTTCCTTTTTCTTTTTATCGAGCTTCACTTCAATCATTGGGTTGCCGTATTCCACACCTTCAGCTTCGCCAATGTTGGCCAAATGTTTCATTTTTAATGTCGCATCCGTTGCGTTTGAAATTAATTCACGTAGAAAAATCTCGTGGTCGCTGTATAAAAACTTTTTGATCAGTGGAAAAATATTGTCTACTGATACATTGATAGTTCCTTTACTCATTTTTATAATAATTTTATTGTTTATTAATTTTGAATTACTTGGTTGCTTTCAAATAGAATACCATAGCCTTAACATCTGCCACCTTGTCACTGAAAACTTTAACAAAACTTTGTTTAATGCTTTAACAATTGTACTAAACAAAGAGTGGTATATTTACAAGCAAATAATCGAATATAGAATTGCTATGAAAAAGTGAAATATTCTATTATTTAATTGGTTAGGTTGTTTAAGAAGGGCGCATTTTTTGCGCCCTTTTTTATTATATACATGTCAAATTGGACAATCTCTAATTTGCTATGCACGCATACTATATAAAGTAGATTTTGTTTCCCTAAAACGCTGCAGATAGTTATCTTTCCCCTTGATTTAAAATTGAATTAAATGTACACTTCAAAAATTACCGGTTTGGGACATTATGTGCCCGAGAATGTGGTTACAAACGATGATCTTTCAAAATTAATGGATACCAACGATGCTTGGATTCAAGAGCGCACGGGAATTAAGGAAAGAAGACATATTAAAAAGGGCGATGGCAATTCCACTTCGGTTATGGCGGTAAAGGCTTCAACGATCGCGTTGGAACGCGCCAAACTTGCTCCGAAAGATATAGATATGATCGTTTTTGCCACGCTCAGCCCAGATATGTATTTTCCGGGTGGTGGAGTAGAGGTGCAGGAAATGATGGGAATGCGGACTATTCCAGCTTTGGATGTTCGTAATCAATGCAGCGGTTTTGTGTACGCCCTTTCTGTGGCGGACCAATTTATAAAGACCGGAATGTATAAAAACGTTTTAGTGATTGGCAGCGAAAACCACAGCGGTGGTCTGGATATGACTACGCGCGGCAGAAATGTTTCCGTAATTTTTGGCGATGGTGCTGGTGCGGCGGTGCTTTCTAGAAATGAAACGGGAAAGGGGGGAATTCTTTCCACACATCTTCACAGTGAGGGCCAGCATAAGAACGAACTTTCATTAAAAGGACCGAGTACCGCACATTGGGTGCCCGAGATCATTGCCGAAAACAACCAAGAGGATATTCCGTATTATCCGTATATGAACGGCCAGTTCGTTTTTAAGCATGCCATCGTTCGGTTTTCGGAAGTTATAAAAGAAGGTTTGGAAGCAAATAATCTTGAAGTGAAAGATATAAATATGTTAATTCCGCATCAGGCCAATTTGCGTATTTCGCAGTTCATTCAGCATAAATTAAAATTGACTGATGACCAGGTTTTTAATAATATTCAAAAATACGGAAATACAACTGCGGCTTCTATTCCCATTGCTTTGACCGAAGCTTGGGGAGAAGGAAAAATTAAGGACGGTGATTTGGTTGTTTTGGCAGCTTTCGGAAGTGGTTTCACCTGGGGAAGCGCTATTATTAGATGGTAAATTTCTTCTGTAGAAAAATATAAAAAGCCTTTCAAAAAAATGAGAGGCTTTTACTTTACCCAAAAAAGGTATAATTTTTTAAAGGCTAATTCAAATAAATTATAGAATTAAGTTTCAGGTATTTATTATATAGACGAATAAGAGTCCTTAATAGTTTCACATCAATCCATTATTTAACAGAACAATAACATTGAAGAATGAAAAAACAAACCCGAAGCAAGTGCATCGGGTTTGAACCTTTACTGCAATTATTAACACTAACCATCAACGTATAAATTGTCGCAGTAAAGAATAAATTCTAACTACTATATAGACACTTAAACTTTCAGAATGTTTCAATATTCTTTTCATTTTAACGAACATTTATGAAATCTTGAAAAGTAGTATTGTACTTTTCATAAAAATTATTTTAAAATGAAAAAGACATTAGTGCTTGGCGCCAGCCTAAACCCTAGCCGTTATTCAAACCTTGCGATCAATAGATTGGTGGATCATGGACATATTGTTGTAGCTGTTGGCTTAAAAAAAGGAACGGTTGCTGGAGTTGATATTGCTACCGAACAAAAGGATTTTGAAAATATAGACACCGTAACGTTATATTTAAATCCAAAACGGCAAGAGGAATATTATGATTATATAATTTCACTGAAGCCTAAGCGTGTAATATTCAATCCAGGTACCGAAAACCCCGAGTTTTATGAATTGCTTCGAAAAAACAATATTGAAACAGAAGTTGCTTGTACTTTAGTTCTTTTGGGCACGAATCAATATTAAACCTAAAAATGTAAGTGCTCCGTTCAAAATCAAAATGAAAAACCCGAACTCAAAGTTTAAATATTCGTTGGAAAGATAGCTTATTCCATATCCCAAAAAAGGAGTCAAAATAGCAATTATGGGCACAAATTTATCTTCCACATTCCATTTGGTGAAAAGTCCATAAGCATATAAACCAAGCAGCGGTCCATAAGTATAGCCTGCAAAAACAAAAAGTTTCGCAATAACAGAATCATCGGCAATTACATATTTAAAAATGATGATAACTGCAATCAAAACGAGCGAGACCAAGATGTGAATTAATTTGCGAACGCGTACTTGTTTTTCCTCGTCATATTTCTTTTCAATTTCCAGTATATCGATACTGAAAGATGTTGTCAATGCGGTCAATGCACTATCTGCGCTACTGTATGCAGCGGCAATCAAACCTAATATAAATAAAACGGCAACACCTATTCCAAATTCATTCATCATTGCAAGCGTTGGGTAAAGTTGGTCTTTGTGGGCGTCTATTCCGTTTTGAGATGCATACACTGTCAACAATAATCCCAGAACCAAAAACACGAAGTTTACAATTGTTAGAACAATGGTAAACCAAAACATATTTTTCTGAGCGTCCTTCAAGTTTCGGCAAGTGAGGTTTTTTTGCATCATATCTTGATCCAGTCCCGTCATTACAATAGCAATGAATGCTCCACTAATGAATTGTTTTACAAAATGATCACTCGATTTCCAATCATCAAAAAAGAAAATCTGGCTCATATCGCTATCGGCAATAAAAGTGAAAAGTTGACTTCCCGAAAGTCCTAAATCTGTTGAAACATAATACACTGAAACCCCTACCGCAACAAGCATAAAGAGTGTTTGTAGTGTATCTGTCCATACGATGGTTTTTATTCCACTTTTGAAGGTATAAAGCCAAATCAGTAAAATGGTGATTGTCACTGTTGCCCAAAACGGGATGTTCATAGCATCAAAAATTAAACTTTGCAAAACAACTGCTACTAAATACAACCGAAAGCTGGCGCCCACAACTCTTGAAAGAAGAAAGAAAGAAGCACCTGTTTTATAGGAAGCTTTTCCAAACCTACCCTCTAAATAAGTGTAAATTGAAGTCAAATTCAACCTGTAATAGAGAGGAAGTAATACAGTTCCAATAACCGCATAACCAACAATATAACCTAGAACAACCTGAAAATAACTAAATTTTGAAGCTTCCACCCAGCCCGGAACAGAGATAAATGTTACGCCACTCAGTGAGGCCCCAATCATTCCGAAAGCTACCAGGTACCAAGGCGACTGCTTTCCGGCTTTAAAGAAATCGGCATTGCTTCCACCTCTATTGGTTAAAAAGGAGACCAAAATCAAAACCAAAAAGTAACCAACAATTAAAAGCAGTATATGTAGGGGTTGCATAAGATTTAAGACTATATAGGTTTAAGGATACTTTTTGGTAAAAATACAAAGTTTGATTTTTCCACCATTTTTATTTTTAATACATTTGAAATTCTTGAACAAATATTTATATAACTTACTTAAAACTAAAAACATGCGTTTTAAATTACTTCTACTTTTTACATTATTTTTTGGTTCTTTTGCCGGTCAGGCACAGGAATATCTTCAGATGATCGATGCCGGCACCTATAAAGTGCAGGATGTTATTGACAGTGCCGAAGCCTACTTTGCCAACAAAGACAAAGGTCGTGGAACTGGCTACAAACAGTTTAAAAGATGGGAATACAATGCCCTTAGAATGGTTAAGGAAGATGGATATCTGCCAACAATAGAAGAGCGCGTGAATGAACTTCAACGTTGGAATGCATATTTAAACAATACGGCGCAAAATCGAGCAGTTCTTCCAGATAACTGGCAAGAAATGGGGCCTACGTCTTGGAATGCCACATCAGGTTGGAATCCTGGCGTTGGTAGAATTACTGGCCTTGCTATCGATGAAGGAAATGCTAACCATATGATTATTGGTGCCAATACTGGCGGTGTATGGAGAACCACAGACGGTGCTCAAACATGGACTCCAATGTGTGATTATTTTTCAAATCTTTCTGTTTATTCAGTAGCTATCGATCCTTCAGATTCTGACACATACTTTTTTGGTTCTACAGGGGGAAGAATATTTAAATCTACTGATGCTGGGGCAACATGGAATCTACTCGGGCAAACAGGAAGTAGTAATGTGAATAAAATTCTTATAAACCCTTCTAACACAAACATGATGTTTGCCACTGCTGAAAATGTTGGTATTTACAGATCAACAGATGGTGGTGCTAACTGGGTAAAAGTTATTTCTGGAGATAACAGAGGCTATGATGTAGAATTTAAACCAGGAGACTTATCAGTGGTTTATGCTTCAGGGAGTGGTTTTCACAAATCAATCGATGGTGGTGCAACATTTACAACTATTGGCGGATTTACTAACGGGCCTAAAATGATTGGGGTTTCTGCTGATGATGCAAGTGTGGTTTATGTTTTAGAGGCGTCTAATGGTAGATTCGGTGCTTTTTACACTTCAAGTGATAGTGGTGACAGTTTCACAAAACTGAATCACGGAGGTCTTAACTTTTTTGGATATAGCACTAGCGGAAATGATAGCAGTGGTCAAGCCCCACGTGATATGGGTATAGCTGTAAATCCTACAAATGTAAATGAAGTGCACATTGCAGGAATTCTAACCTGGAGATCTATGAACGGAGGAACCAATTTTACTTGTACTGCAGATTGGATACCAGGAAATGCTGCTTCAGCTAATATTGGATATTGCCATGCCGATGTGGACGATCTTATGTTTTATGGAACGACACTTTTTGCGATAACTGACGGAGGTATATATAAGGCCTCAAATACTGGCACACTTAACGCAAACTATTACGAAGATCTTACGGACGGGTTAGGAATTCGTCAATTTTACAAAATTGGGGTTTCCCAAACTACCGATCCAATTGTATCTGGAGGTGCGCAAGATAATGGAACTTCTTTTTACTCTACTTCAACAGGATGGAAAGATTGGTTAGGTGCCGATGGAATGGAATCATTTATTGATAAAACAAACAGCAGTATATTTTACGGAACAAGCCAATTTGGCCAACTTTATCGCACAAATAATGGTGGTAGTACTTATGTAGGTCTTAATGAACCAGGTAGCGGTTCTGGAAACTGGGTAACGCCTTTTGAGCAAGATCCTGTTCTTGCAAATACTATATATGTAGGATATAATATTATTTATAAATCCAGCAATTTTGGAGCATCTTGGACGGCTATTTCACAAAATTTTGGAGGCAACTTAGATAATTTAAAAATTTCTCAGTCCAATAATCAGGTAATGTATGCTTCAAGAGGCCCCGTATTTTATAGAACCGCAGACGCTGGAGCAACAAATTGGGTTCAAATGACAACCCCGGGTGGAGTTATAAACTCAATAGCTATTCACCCCACAAATCCAGATAAAATAGCCGTTGCAACAACAAGTGTCAATCGTGTATTTATTTCCAATGATGGTGGAACCACGTGGACGGATCTTAAATTAAACCTTCCAAGTTTTAGTGCTTTGGCAGTTATTTGGGATGACAACGGTAAAAACGGACTTTATTTAGGTATGGATTATGGCATCTATTATATTGACGATACTTTTACAGATTGGCAACCATACAGCAACCTATTGCCAAACGTGATTATAAACGAATTGGACATCAATAACACAACCAACACGCTTTTTGCAGGAACATATGGAAGAGGTCTTTGGGCCTCCCCATTGGTTGATAATACAGTGGGTGTTGATGATGTGGTTTCTGAAAATACAATGAGTATTTATCCAAATCCGGCAACTTCAGAATTTACAATCGCATTACCAAAATCAATGAAAGCTGAAGTACGGGTTTTCGACATCACGGGAAAACTTCTTATTTATGAAGCAGATGTATTGATTTCAAATAAGCATACAGTGAATGTTTCATCACTTTCTTCAGGAACATATTTTGTTCGTCTGAATACCGAGCAAGGAACTGCAACCAAAAAGATCCTTATAAATTAAGAACCACTTTATGTATTAGGAATGCTTCAGGAAAAATCGCTTTTTTCTGAAGCATTTTTTTTATCTTGGCGGCAGCTAAAATACTATGGAATTTTCTTCAAAACTTCTTGAAAACGCGGTAAATGAAATGTCCCAACTCCCCGGAATTGGCAAACGGACCGCACTGCGTTTGGTACTTCATTTATTGAAACAACCCCAGGAACAAACACAAAAATTAGCTTCTAGTTTACTAAAAATGCGCGACGAAATAAATTTTTGCGCAAATTGTCATAACATTAGTGATTCAAACCTATGCGAAATCTGCGCCAACCCGAGGCGTGATGAGCAATTGGTCTGCGTTGTTGAAGACATCCGTGATGTTATGGCAATTGAAAATACCAGTCAATATCGTGGCCACTACCACGTTTTGGGTGGAAAAATCTCTCCAATGGATGGCGTCGGTCCAGGAGATTTAACTATTACTTCTTTAGTTGAAAAGGTAAAAACAGGAAACGTCCGCGAGCTTATTTTTGCACTCAGCTCAACAATGGAAGGTGACACCACAAACTTTTATATTTATAAACAAATTGAACCCTACAATATAACCACCACCACCATTGCCCGTGGCATTTCTGTGGGCGATGAACTTGAATATGCAGATGAGGTTACCTTGGGCCGAAGCATTTTGCATCGCATTCCGTTTGAATCTTCTTTAAAAAGCACATAAACTTTGAAACTTTCTGTTGTTATCCTTAATTATAATGTGCGCTATTTTTTGGAGCAGTGCATACGTTCCGTTCAAAAAGCAATCGAAAACTGGGAAGCCGAAATTATTGTTATAGACAACGATTCCAAAGACGATAGCTGCCAAATGGTAAAAACCCTTTTTCCGAACGTGATTTTGATTGAAAACAAAGAAAACGTTGGATTCAGCAAAGCAAACAACCAGGCGGTTGCAATTGCAAAAGGCGAATATGTTTGTATTTTAAACCCTGATACTGTGGTTTCTGAAGATACATTTAGACAAGCGATTGAATATTCTGAAAGTATTGAAAACATTGGGGCTCTGGGTGTTTATTTAATGGATGGAACAGGAAATTTTCTACCGGAAAGCAAGCGTAATCTACCCACGCCAAAAGTTTCTCTATTGAAACTTACAGGTTTTACAAAGAAATATTATGCCCGCCAAATTTCTAAAAGAGAACAAGGCGAAGTTGAAGTGCTTGTAGGAGCTTTTATGATTTTAAAAAGAAGCATTTACAACGAAGTTGGTGGTTTTGACGAGGATTATTTTATGTATGGTGAAGATATAGACCTTTCTTATAAAATAACCTTGGCAGGTTATAAAAACCATTATTTTGGAGGTACTACCGTACTGCATTATAAAGGTGAAAGCACCAAAAAGGACGATGCTTATTTCGAGAGGTTTTACGGTGCAATGCAGATTTTTTACAGAAAACATTTCAATAAGAACTTTCTACTTGAAAGCTCGGTTTCCGCCGGGGTTGCTTTCGCCAAAGCGGCACGTAAAATAACTTCCGATAAAAAAATAGTGCCACTTCCAAAATTAGAGCGCAACTATTTCTTCACAGAAAATATTGAACTGCTTGAAAAACTTTCCGCAACCACAGCAACAGTTTTTCAAATGGCGTCAAAAAATGTACATTCTCAGGTTGTTATCAAAAACAGCTTGTTGGTTTTTGATGCTGAATATATTTCCTATAAAGAAATCTTCCAACTGATGAAACAACTAAAAGGGCACGACAACCTTTTTCGCATACGTCCATTCGGTTGCAATTTCATAATAGGAAGCGACCAAAGCGATGAAAAGGGTGGTGTGGTTGTTTTTTAAGAAATTTGAAACCCAAAACGAACAAATTTTAACTATTTTTGCAACGTTTTAGAAACCCTATATTAATCATTACTTATCTAGGCATTAGACATTATAATTGTTATGGCAAAATTTGAATTGAAACTACCCAAAATGGGCGAAAGCGTTGCAGAGGCAACCCTTACCAACTGGCTAAAAGAAGTGGGAGACACTATTGAGGCAGATGAAGCCGTACTTGAAATTGCGACCGATAAGGTTGATAGTGAAGTGCCAAGTGAAGTAAATGGGGTTTTAGTTGAAAAGTTGTTTAATGTAGATGATGTGGTGCAGGTGGGGCAAACTATTGCTATAATTGAAATAGCCGGTGGAGGTAATGGAACTGAAAAAGCTGTTGCTGAAAACGCTCCTTCATCAGAAGCTGTACCAACCGCTGCTAAAACCACGGAGAGCGCAGCAATAGAAGTTGAAAAACAAGTTGAAACTGCCAAGCAAGTTACTCAATCACCTATTGAAAACAAGAGCGATCGTTTCTATTCGCCATTGGTAAAAAATATTGCTTCAGCCGAAAATATTTCGCAAGCAGAACTTGATGGAATTTCTGGTACAGGAAAAGACGGTCGCGTGACCAAAAATGATATTTTGGGTTATGTTGAAAACCGTTCTTCTGCCAAAGCTCAGCCGCAGCAAACCCAACCACAGGCAGTAACTGAGGCCAAAAGTCCTGAAACTGCAAAACCAAAAGCTCCGATTTCGGTTAGTGGTGAAGATGAAATTGTTGAAATGACGCGTATGGGCAAACTTATTGCACACCATATGGTTGAGAGCACTCAGACTTCCGCACACGTTCAGTCTTTTGTTGAGTGCGATGTTACCAACGTTTGGAACTGGAGAAATAAAGTTAAAAATGGATTTGCACAACGCGAAGGTGAAAATTTAACTTTCACACCAATATTTATGGAAGCAGTTGCAAAAGCACTGAAAGACTTCCCGATGATGAATATTGCAGTTGATGGCAACAATATTATTAAGCGTAAAAATATAAACTTAGGAATGGCAGCAGCCCTTCCAGATGGAAACCTAATTGTTCCGGTAATTAAAAATGCGGATAGATTGAATTTAGTTGGAATGAGCAAAGCCGTAAACGACCTAGCAAACCGTGCACGTGAAAATAAATTGAAGCCTGACGAAATTCAAGGTGGAACCTATACTGTTACAAATGTGGGAACTTTCGGAAGCATTATGGGAACACCAATTATCAACCAGCCTCAAGTGGGTATTCTGGCTTTGGGAGCAATCCGAAAAGTGCCCGCGGTTATCGAAACTCCAGAAGGTGATTTTATTGGAATTCGCTATAAAATGTTCCTGTCGCACAGCTACGACCATAGAGTAGTGAATGGTGCTTTGGGCGGACAATTTGTAAAGCGAGTTGCCGATTATTTGGAGGCTTGGGATTTAAATAGAGAGATTTAGAATATATATAAAAAAGAAACGGGGATTTTGGAGGCAAAATCCCCGTTTCTTTTTTATAAGCTCCTTCAAAACTTCAATAAAAAGTATCTTTGCACTACAAAACAAAATAATGGAACTCAACTTAAAAAAACCAATCTGTTTCTTCGACCTTGAAACCACAGGAATTAATGTGGCGACGGACAGAATTGTGGAAATAGCAATATTAAAAGTATTCCCTAACGGAAACAAGGAAAGCCACACTTGGCGCGTAAATCCTGAAATGCCAATCCCCCCCGCGTCATCCGCAATACATGGAATTACTGATGAAATGGTTGCCAATGAACCAACATTTAAGGAATTGGCGCCTAAAGTGTACGCGTTGATAAAGGATAGTGACCTTGGCGGGTTCAACTCAAACCGTTTTGATATTCCTTTGCTTGCAGAGGAATTGCTTCGTGCTGAGGTGGATTTTGATATGAAAAAAGCTCTTTCCGTAGATGTACAGACTATTTTTCACAAAATGGAAAAGCGAACCTTGGAAGCTGCCTATAAATTTTATTGTGACAAGGATTTAAAAGATGCCCACAGCGCTGCTGCAGATACAAACGCGACCTATGAAGTTTTAAAAGCCCAGCTTGATAAATACGGGGAACTTGAAAACGATATAAACTTTTTGGCTGACTTTAGTTCGCATAAAGATCATGCAGATTTTGCTGGTTTTATAAGCTATAACGAAGAAGGTGTTGAGGTTTTTTCCTTCGGAAAATACAAAGGAAGTTTGGTTACGGAAGTCATGGAAAAGGATTCCGGTTATTTCGGATGGTTGCTAAATGCGGATTTCCCATTGTACACAAAAAAGGTTTTGACGCGTATCCGACTTCAAAAATTGAACACAAAACTTTAAAAGTAAAATGAAAATAATCTGTATTGGCCGCAATTACGCAGATCATATTAAGGAACTGGATAACAACAAGCCTTCTGAACCGATTATCTTTTTAAAGCCGGACACCGCAATATTGTTAAAGAGACAGCCCTTTTTTATTCCGGAGTTTTCAAATGATGTGCACCACGAGGTTGAATTATTAGTTCGTATCAATAAAATAGGGAAGCACATTGACCAAAAATTCGCCCATAAATATTATGATGAGATTGGTTTGGGAATTGACTTCACTGCCAGGGATTTACAAACGGAATTAAAGGAAAAAGGACTGCCATGGGAAAAGGCAAAAGCATTTGACGGAGCTGCGGTTGTAGGTAATTTCTTAAAAAAAGAACAAATTGAAGATTTGAATGCTATAGAATTCAGCTTAAAACGTAACGGAAATGTAGTCCAAAAAGGCAATTCTATGCTGATGATATGGAAAATTGATGCGTTAATCGAATATATTTCAAAATATTTTACGCTGAAAATTGGGGACATTATCTTTACAGGAACTCCTGCGGGTGTTGGTAGCGTTAAAGCTAATGATATATTGACCGGATTTATTGGTAAGACAGAAATGTTTTCCATAAAAGTAAAATAGAATGATAAAGTATTATGCAAAAGAAAATCTTGCTGAGATTGCCGATGGCGACCAAGATTTTTTAAAAATATTAGCCCAAACTTTTTTGGATGAGATTCCACCGGATTTACGTTCTATGGAAGAGGCTATCCAGAACGAAAACAGGGAATTGGCTTACCAATTTGCACATAAAATGAAGCCGAATATTGAAATGTTCGGTATTGATGCGCTTAAAGATATTACCAGCATTGAAGCGTGGTCCAAAACGTCCAAAAGTAAAGCGACGGTTCTTCCTCACTTGGAAAATGTGCATACAACATTGAATCACGTATTCGTTGAGCTGAAAGAAGATTTCCAATTATAAAATGCTTGCAGAGATTATAACCATAGGCGATGAGATTCTCATTGGCCAAATTGTTGATACCAATTCGGCATATATTTCCAAGGAGCTTAACAAGATTGGGGTAAAAGTTTACCAAATTACATCCGTTCAGGACGATCGGAGGCACATTTTGCAAGCCTTTGAAGATGCCAAAAAACACGCCGATCTTGTAATTGTTACAGGCGGACTAGGTCCCACAAAGGATGATATTACCAAACAGACTTTTTGTGATTTCTTTGAAGATGTTTTGGTAGAAGACCAAAATGTGGTTGAGAACGTAGAGCAACTTTTCAAAAAATACAATCTAAATAAGCCTTTGCCTGCTAATTTACAGCAAGCCATGGTTCCCTCAAAAGCTACAATACTCAATAATCTCCACGGAACCGCTCCAGGAATGTGGATGGAAAAAGATGAAATTGTTTTTGTCTCGCTTCCAGGAGTTCCCTATGAAATGAAACATCTTTTGCAGGGAGAAGTTGTACCTAGGGTAATAAAGCGATTCAACCGACCTTTTATATATCACAAAACACTTTTAACCTACGGGTTGGGAGAGAGCGCCATTGCCGAAAGGATTGCCGATTGGGAAAACGACCTGCCGGAACATATTAAATTAGCCTATTTGCCTTCGTTGGGAAAAGTGAGATTACGGTTGTCTTCCACAGAGAAAGATGAAAGTAGTCTTCAGCAAAGCATAGATTCAAGAATGAAGGTTTTA